>PXSY01000031.1:2825-4768 GCA_003023125.1 Bacteroidetes bacterium QH_10_64_19 | reverse complement strand
CCTGAACAGTCTCTTCGATGTCGGCAAAGGTCCCTCGATTGATGCTCGTCCGCCCGTTGAGGTAATAGTTGATTGTGGTCTTCGGGAGTGGAAAGTCATCGTATGAGATGCTGAGGTGATCGATGAACGGCCTGATCTTCTCGACAACAGCGAAGGGAAGTTCGTCCGGACGCCGCGATTTGGAATTGATATTACCCGTTCGTTTTTCGTCGCTTCGTAGCCACGATAGAATGCGATGAAGAAGAGACCGTGTCGTTTTGGTTGGCCATAGAGCGACCCCATTGTTCTGCTCACTGACTACAAGTCCCAGGTGTTGAGCGAGCGTCTTTAGGGCAAGCCTTCCCCGTTCGGCACCCACTGAGATCTGTACGACCCCGTTGGCTTCGGAGAGATGCCCGTCCCCTTCGATGACGCCAGCCAAAAATGATGCCGCGGCGGACGGTCCTTGCTCGGCAACCTGCTCGAACGAAATTGGGGCAGCCTCAGCAGACTTGTTTCCCTGCGGGACCCCGATGGACTGGAGCCAGTCGTGCGCAGAGGGATCGTGGGTACGGAGGCGGAGGAGGGGAGCGTGTCTTTCATTGCCTTCTCGTCGATAAATGGTACCTTTTCCGCCGAGTTGAGCGCTTACCCACTCCACCAGATCGTGGTTGGTGTTGCCGAAGGTAATACGGTTGGTTGCCTTCGACAGGTGTCCGTCGGCAAAGAGAAGGCCCGCAAGGTAGAGGTCCTCTTCGAAATCGAGGTCATCTGGGGCTACGTTTGAAGACGGGCGAGCCAAGTAATCCCCAGATTCGAACTTGCCCGCGGCGTGATAGCCCATTCCTCCTTCCTCGCGGTAGCCGTAGTGGGGGTGGTCCGGCGTACTCGTGACGGTTCCGAGATACGCAGCTCGAAGGGTAACGAGATCGCCCTCGAAGGAAGTTGAAAAAGTTTCGGTCACACGATCTTCCTCAATTCCCGTGTCGGACTTCGAGAGAACGTGGTCTCCAACCTCCAACACCTCAATGGGCTGATACCCGTCCGGCGTAAGGACTGGGGTCCCGGCCCGGAAGCAATTGTGCCCCTCGATTACGTCGGGGTCGCGTTCCTGGAGCACGTGCACCAGTTCCTGCAGCATCTGCTTCTCCCCGATGCCGCCGCGCAGGTGTAGGACCTCGGTCCAGTCGCGGTTGTCGGAGAGGGCGACGATAATGACCTTGTCCTCGGGCCGGTCGGCGTTGGGAAAGCCTTCCTCACTGTAGACCTCGATGTCGAGTTGCAGACGGTGCAGGTCGTCGAGCGTCATGTCGAGCAGGCACGTGCGGCCCGTCTGCATCAGGTATTGCTGAGCGGGAGACCCAACCCGGTAGACCTCTACCGATTGCCGCTGGTCGCTGTCCGTGCGGCGCTCGACCTGCCGAATCGCGTCCCAGTAGTCGCCCCAGGTGCGGAACGCCACGAGGTGCTCGTAAAAGTTGTCGCCCTCGAGCCGCTGGAACCGAAAGGTGTCGCGGAGGCCCCGAAGGAGCGTGATGTCCGAGATGAAAAAGAAGGGGTAGAAGGTATCCTCGTGCTCGGTGATGGAGGCAAAGTCCTCCGACCGCTGATAGAGTCGCACCCGTGCGGGCTGTCCCGACGGCTGTTCCATCATCGGGTGCACGTCCACGAGGCGTGGCATCGGGTCCTTGCCGAAGAGCGCCGTGTCGGCTGCTGTGGGCGAGGGCACGGCGGTGTCTGGAGCAGCCCCATCGTCGGCCACATTGGACTGCGGATCGGATTGTAGGGACATGGGCGAACGGAAGAAACCAAGGAATCCAGTTGCAGGGAAATACAGTGCACTCCGAGGAGTGTGCCGGGGACGGTGTAAAGGCCCCGTTCTGTGTTCTGAGTTGGTCTCGCCTGTTCTGCCTGATGTGCAGAAGGGACTCTGAGAGCAATCGTGACGAGGACGGGGAAACCTC
>PXSY01000031.1:0-2741 GCA_003023125.1 Bacteroidetes bacterium QH_10_64_19 | reverse complement strand
TTCCGGGCCCGTTCCGCTGCGGGCACGGGACCGCATGCCAAACCAACTGCAGGTCGTTCATGGCCACCCTCACGGTCGAGCATATCAGGCATCATTTTGGACGGCTGGTGCTGTTTCGGGACCTATCGGTGACGCTGCGCGGCGGCGAGGCCCTGGCGGTGACGGGGGCCAATGGGGCCGGCAAGTCGACCCTGCTCCGCATCCTGGCGGGAATCCTGACGCCTCGGGACGGGACGGTCACGCTCACGGTGGACGGAACGGTCGTGCCGGACGAGAGGCATTCGCGGCACGCGGGCCTCGTGGCCCCTGCGGTTGGCACCTACGAGGAACTGACGGCCCGAGAGAACCTTCGCTTTCTGGCCCAGGCCCGCCGCCTTCCCGACGCGGAGGCTCGAATCAACACAGTGCTCGACCGGGTGGGCCTTGCCGCCCGGGCCGACGACCGGGTCGCCACGTACTCCTCCGGAATGCAGCAGCGCGTAAAGTATGCCGCGGCGCTGCTTGCCGACCCGCCGCTTCTTCTTCTCGACGAGCCCGCTGCGAATCTCGACGCGGCGGGACGAGAGATGGTGAACGCCCTCGTGGCGCGGCAGAAGCAGCAGGGAACGGTCCTCGTCGTGGCCACCAATCGAGCCGATGAGGCGGACCGATACGATCGACAACTTCGCATCGAGAATCATCGATAGGGAGAAGGCTACCGGCGGAGCGGTGTCGTGGAGACCGTCTCTTCCTCGCGCCGTGCCCAGTGCACCTTGAGTGTAAGGCGAGAAGAGCGAGAGGGCGTGACGCAAAGGGACGTTTCGGGACGCGCGCAACCTGACAATCTGGTGCACTCTTTACCGATGCGTGAGGAACTTCGTGAACGAGGTGCGCCGACCTCGATCGAGAATGCTCTGCCGGAACGGGGTTGAGTGTTGGCGTATGGGCGTTTTTTCCCCCATACCCGCATACTCCCAGACGCCCATACCCAGAGGCTTCGTCTTCAGGTATTTCTGCACGGCTCGGTAACGCCCCTTTCTCTCGTTCTCCCTCTGAGCCCAGCAGGTGATAGGCACCGGCATCCTTAGCGTTCGTATTGCTTCCAACACCCAATCAGACCATGGCGCACGAGACCCTCGAGATTTACGTCCGCGATCTGCCCGAAGAGGCCGCTGTCGAGTGGCTGAGGCATGTGTTCGAGGGAGTGGAGCAGGTGCAGGACGCCCCCATTGTCACCTATGAGGGCGAACACGAGGGGGCAACCGTGCCCATCCAAATCACCGAGCACGTCAAAAATGGCCCATACACAAGCCTTTGGTTCAACGCGCCCGACCTGCCTTGGGAGTCAGGACCCGACTGTGCCCGGGCTGCCCATGAGGCCCTCGGCGCCGAGGTGCTCTGCTACCTGGATCGGCCCGAGGAGCCGTGGATGCTCTTTCGGATGCGCGACGGGGAGCCCGAGCGCGTTGACCAACGGACGCTGGACCATCTTTAGGGGACGCCTGCGGACGTTCGCGCATCCAGCGGACGGAGCTCGATCGTCCCCGAGAACGTGTCCAGAAGGAGCTCAAGACCCCCATCATTGAAGTGCTGCCCCTCCTCGTTCGTCGGCGGGGGGCCAAAGGATTCGTCAATGGTCACCTCGGTGCTGGCAGCGTCGGTCTGGAGCATGAACCCTGCATCGGGAGGCAGAAAAAGGCGTACAGTTCCGTCGTGGGTAGTGGACCACGACAGTGGGTAATTGAGGAAAGCAACGGCAGGGGAGAGTGTGTTCCTACCTACCGAACAGGACGCACCGATGCAACGAAGCCCTGAGGATTCTCGTCGGACGCCGCGACTCACCGGGTCCGGAGCGAAAAGTCCCCGTCGTTCGATTCGAGCCGGACCATCGGACCGCCCCCGTTCACGCCGCCCCGGTAGTTGACCTCATCGTCGTCCTCGTCGGAGATCCGGATTGGCTGTAGGTCAAAATCGGAGATCAGGTCGGCGTCATCGTTGAACTCCGTGTCGAGATCAAATCCGGCCCCGGCGGGCAGGGTCAGCGTGACGTCCCCGTCGTGGGTGTCGGCGAGGACCGGATGGGACAGGGCCGCGAACGAGACCTGGGCGGAGCCGTCGTGGGCGTCGAAGCGGACGCCTCCGTCTAGCTCCTCGGCGGTCAGCTCGCCCTCATGGGTGTCTACCGTGAGGCGTCCCTTCACGCGGCGGAGTTCCATGCGGCCCTCGTGGGTGTCGATGCGCACGTCGCCCGTCTGATCGGCGATAGAAATGGGGCTCTCGTGACTGTCGATAACCACCTCGGCCTGCTGCTCGGCCACGGAGATACGGCCCTCGTGGGTGTCGATGTGGAGGGGGCCGGCGAGTCCGGTCACGTCGATCGTCGACTCGTGGTCGTCGATTTTGAGGGCCGATGTCCCCGGGACCGTGATCGTGTAGTGGACTGCAGGGATGTCGATGCCGCCCCACCGGAAGCCGTCTTCGTCGAAGCCGAAGACGACCGATTCATCGTCGCCCTCGTCGTGATCGGTCGCAAGCTGAAACTGGTCGTCGCTTGTGCGGGCGCGGATGGACACCTTCTCCGCGTCCGGGTCCTCGTCGGTCGGCATGATCTCGGCCTCGTACCGTACGCGATCGCGGTCCCACGTGGTGACGGTGATGCTCCCTTCGTGGTTGTCCACCGTTACTTCTCCCTCAGCATCGAGGGGGGCGGTGTCGCTTACCGTACGGGCTGGGGCCTGGGCAAGAGCCATGGGGGCGAGCAC
>PXSY01000030.1:1777-5365 GCA_003023125.1 Bacteroidetes bacterium QH_10_64_19 | reverse complement strand
TCATAACATCGCCGGGTTGGGACAGGTCTGCTTCCGCACTTAAATCTGGAACCGGCCTGAAAGTTTGGAGAGAGGCGTGCGGGGGGATTGTCACACGCTCCTCGCCCCTGTGTCTCTACAATTTGACGGGTCGATCCCGATGGCAATCGCAGCCGGATTGATCTCCGCCCCGCCGGGCCTTATCATTTCTATGGTTTCAGGAGCTTGCAAGACCCCGCCTCACTTGGGAGGACCATTCGGTTTTTTTCGGTGACTCAACGTCCGCATGTCGACCCCCACCTCCGAGCTTCGGACGATCATTGAGCGGCTGCCGTTCTCGGTGGACGACACTGCCGCGGCGAATAATGCCTTTCGGCGCTGGAGGAACGGGAATGACGCGGACGCCGAACGCATCGTCGACATGTGGACGTACTGCTACATCTGCCGGTACTTCTTGTCCAAGTCCTCGCAGGGAGCCCTCGACCATGCCTCCGATACCGACGAACTCACCACTCGGGCCTACCGGAAGGTTCTGGACAACCGGGACGGCGTTCGGAACCCGGACCGTTACGCCAACTGGGTGAGCGTAATCTGCAAAAATACATTTCTCAACTACACACGTCGCGATCAGTTTTCCGAGTCGGTTGAAGAGGAGGAAGGCCCGACGCTCACCGCCGAAAAGCGACAGTCTGTGGCGGAAGTCGGGTTCGTGCGGGAGGCGCTCGACGAGGCCATCGGGCAACTTCCGCAGTATCTGCAGAAACCGGCCCGGCTTTACTTTCTCGAAGATCGAGAGTTCGAGGAAATCAGCGACGCGGTCGATAAGCCCGTCGCGACCGTGCGGACGTACAAACACAAGGCCGTAAAGAGGCTTCGCACGGACGAGCGGCTCCAGGAATATGTAGATCGTCCAAACATTTAGGAGAACCGCGTTAAGTTTTCGTGTATGAAGTTAGGCGCACGGATTCAATGTGTCTGTCTATTTAAGCACCCGCACGTCTATTCTCCGTAGTGAGAAGTTCTCTGTAGTGAAAACCAGTGACTTATTTTCACCTCTGCCCGTGCACATGGCGCTTTTCAGCTTTCCTGAGGTGGTTCTGAGGGGGATAGTGGCGGCTCTCTTCTTGCATGCAGTCGCACGTTCTACTGCTCATGGATAATGTCGAAGAGCAAATTTTGTCCTACCCGCCCCTCCCTGTAGAGGAGAAGCGGGACATCGAGGCGTACGTGGAGGCCAATCCGGAGTGGGCGCCTCTTCTTCAGGATGTTCGCTCTATCGAGCACCTCGCCGAGCGGGCGGAGGTGAATCGTTCCTTCGATGCACTTCTGGCGACCTACGTGACGGTGCAGCACCTTCATCCCGAGGCGGTGCCGTCGCGGTTGCAGGCCGCCTTTGCGGAGCTTGAAGCCCGCACCGAGGAGGACGAGACGCTCCGCCAGGACCTCGACGCGGCGCGTCGGCGAGTGCAGGACGCGGAGGCGGCCGTGGACCCCGTGTCTCACTTCGAATCGCTCACGGACCATACGCTCGCCCCCGAGATGTCGCGAGAGCCCGCGGCTGACCCCGAGTCCTCGGAGGCCCGGGAGGCAACGCCTTCGCTATTGGAGGTCTTTCTGAATTTGCCTGTGTTATTGCGACGCGGAGTCGTGGCGGTGGTGGTACTCGTGGGATTCTACGGCGTGCTCTACGGCGTGAGCACGGCTCTGCAGTCCCCGCTCGACCGGCTGGCGACGGTGGAGGGGAGCAGTCAAGTCGTCGACAGCTACGCCGACACCAACCTGCGCAGCCCGGTGCCCGAGGCCGACACGGCTTCTGTGGACGAGCGGTACCTGAAGGCGCTTTCCACCCTTCGGAAGGCGCGCACCTCCACCCTCGGGCTGTTTCCGCGCTACGATCAAGATGCACTGGCTCAGGCGGAGCAGGGCCTCAGTCGCGTGCTGGAGCGAGTTGAGCCGGAATCCTTCTTGGCCCTTGAGGCGAACTTCTATCTTGGCAAGATCTCCCTTGCCCAAGAAGAGGTGGAGGCCGCTCGACGTCACTTCAAGACCGTCGTGAAGGAAGAGGGCCGGCAGGCGGACGAGGCTTACGACATTCTGAAAACCCTTCAGCAGGAGTACGAGGCCAGTGGCGAATAGCGCGCCCGACTGCGAAGCGAGGCGCTTCCCGGCGAATACGAAACGGGCGAATACGGAACGGGAGCCGGCGCGCGGCGCCGACCCCCGTTGGGACGCAGTCTTCGAATGAGGATGACGGTCACGACGCGTAGGTGTTGAGCATCACCGGCATGATGAGCATGAGAATGTCCTCTTCCGGGCCGTCGTCCGAGGGCTCCCGCGGCAGGACGATCCCGGCCCGATTGGGCGAGCTGAGTTCGAATACCACCTCGTCGCAGTCCACATTGCTCAGCACCTCGGTCAGGTACTCCGAGTTGAAGCCAATCTCCATATCCTCGCTGTCATAATCGCAGTGGATGGTCTCTTCGGCTTCGCTGGAGCGCTCCACGTCCTCCGCCGAGATGGTTACGGTATCGGGCGTCACGTCGAGCCGAATCTGATTCGTCATGCTGGACGAATAAAGCCCCACGCGCTTGACGGCGTTGAGCATGTCCTCGCGGTTGACAGTGAGGTGGCGGTCGTTGCCGTCCGGAATCACCGACTGGTAGCTCGGGTACGTTTCGTCGATCAGCCGCGCAAGCACGCGCGAGTCGTCGAACTCGAAGCTTACGTGACTCTCGTCCACGCGGATGGTGCAGATTTCGTCGTCCTCGACGATCCGGCCCGCGAGCTTTGTTGCCTTTTCCGGAACGATGAAGTTGATGTCGGTGGGGGCATCCAGTTCCGGAAGGGTGAGCTTTACAAGCCGATGCCCGTCGGTGGCCACGATGGAGGTGTCGGCCTCGCCAACCTGAAAGTACACGCCCATCATGGCGGGGCGCAGGGCATCTTGGCTCACGGCGAAGGCGGTCTTGTCGATCGTGCGGCCCAGCAGTCCGCCTTCGACGTTAATCTCGTGCTGTTCCTCCAGCTCCGGCAGCTCGGGATAGTCCGACCCATCGTGGCCCACCATTTTGTAATGGCCCTGGTCCGTCACCATGCGGATCTCAAAGTCGCTGTCCGCCGAGAATTCGATGGGCAGGTCCGGCAGTGCGCGCAGGGTGTCGATCAGCCGCTGGGCCGGCACGGCAACCGGGGTGCTCTCCGGCGTGCCGTTCGTCTCGAACTGGACCGGCACCGTCTGAATGATCGAGATTTCGAGGTCGGTGGCGCTCAACCGAAGGGTATCCCCGTCGCGTTCGAAGAGAATGCACTCCAGAATGGGCATGGTGCTCTTCGATGGAACGGCGCCCTTGACGGTATTGAGTGCCTCGAGAAGGTCGGCGCTTGAGGCGGTGAATTTCATGGTGTGAGGCGCATTGCGGAAAGGAGCTGTCGAACTGCGGTGTGCTCACGCCCAAAATAAAGGGACGAGCAATTGCATACGTAACCCATACGGCAGGTCCCACCGAAAGATTCCGCGCCTCTCTCCTGGGGGCTTCGGCCCGGAGACCCCGGTTGGGGGCATGGGGGACGTGTAGAGGCGTGGAAGTGCGGAGGTGTGGAGGCGTAGAC
>PXSY01000030.1:0-1770 GCA_003023125.1 Bacteroidetes bacterium QH_10_64_19 | reverse complement strand
CCTTCTCACTTTCAACCTTCCCACCTTCACCCTCCGAAATTCTCCAGCTTCCGCCCGATGGTGTCCACGGTCTCCCGGAACCGCTCGTCCTCCTCCATCCGATTGGCAACCCTGTCGTTGGCATGGATGACCGTCGAGTGGTCGCGGCCGCCGAAGTGGAGCCCGATGTCCTTGAGAGAATGGTCGGTGTACTGCTTGGCGAAATACATCGCAATCTGGCGGGCGCGCACAACCTCTCGAGTGCGGGTCTTTGCGCGAACGCGATCTTCGGACACGTCTAGGTGCTCGCACACGATGCGCTGGATGTCCTCGACCGTGAGGGTGGCCTTCTGCTCCTGCACGAGGTCGCGCAGCACCTCCTTGGTGAGGTCGAGGTCGATGTCGTGCTGGTGGAGCGTGGCGTAGGCGAGCAGCCGAATGAGGGCGCCCTCAAGCTCACGGATGTTGCGTTCAATGCTCTGGGCGATGAACGTAATCACCCCGTCGTCGAGCTCAATGCCCTCGTCCTCGGCCTTTCGTTCGAGGATGGCAATGCGGGTGTTGCGGCCAGGCGGCTTGAGGTCGGCGGAGAGGCCCCACTGGAAGCGAGAGAGCAGCCGCTCCTCGATGCCGTCGATCTTGCGCGGCGGCCGGTCGGCCGACAGCACGATCTGGCTGCCCGCCTGTCGCAGCGCGTTGAAGAGGTGGAAGAACTCTTCCTGAGTCTTTTCCTTGCCACTGAAAAACTGGACGTCGTCAACGATGAGCACGTCCACCTGCCGGTAGAACGACGAAAACTCACTGGCCCGATTCTCCTGGATCGACTGGACGAACTCGGTGGTGAACCGCTCGCTAGAGACGTAGAGGACGTTCTTGGAGGCCCGGTGGGACTGGACGTGGTTGCCGATGGCCTGGATGAGGTGGGTTTTGCCGAGGCCCACCCCGCCGTACACGAGGAACGGGTTGAAGGTGCTTGCACCCGGCTTGTGCGCGATGGACCGGGCCGCGCTGCGGGCCAGTTGGTTGCAATCGCCCTTGATAAAGCGATCGAAGGTGTAGCGGTCGTTGAGCTGACTGTCGACCTCGGTGTCCTGGAGCCCCGGAATGGCAAACGGGTTCTGGACCGGTGGCTCAGGACGGTTCCGACGGAGACTCGGGCTCATCGCGGGTGTCGTCACGAGACTCCGAGGGCACCTCGGTCGAGTCCGTCTCGGAGGGACGGGCGGGCAGCTGCATCGAGGCCCCCTGGTCTGGGTCGTCCGAATCGTCCTGCTCGATGACGACGTCGTAGACGAGCCGCCCCTCCGGCCCGAGCACGCGCGTAACCGTCTTTCGAAGAATGGAGAAGTAGTGCTCTTCGAGCCATTCGTAGTAAAAGCGGCTCGGGAGCTGGATCGTCAGCTTACGCAGGTCGTCCTCCGCCTCCAGCGACTGCGCCTCCAGTGGCTCAAACCAGGTGGTATAGCTCTGCCGGCTCACGTTGTCTCGAATGATGTCGAGACACTCGTTCCAGGCGCGGTCGGCGGACTGATCCATGGTCGACACCGAATCCGGTCTCGCGGGGGCGAGGTCGCCGGTGTGGAGGAAAACAGCGGAAGGGGGAAGAAGAGTGTCCCTGTCGGGCGGGTCCGCTCACGCCCATGGGGCTTTGATCCTGCAGGGGGCAGCCGGTGCCCCGTGCCTGTGTCAATCTCGCGTCTCGATGACCGGAGGGCCTCAGGACGTGGACGAGGCGTGCACGGTCGATTTTTCGACGACCGGTGCGCCGACGGCGCCTCTCCGAAAAGGGGA
>PXSY01000029.1 GCA_003023125.1 Bacteroidetes bacterium QH_10_64_19 | reverse complement strand
GCCGAAGGATCGGGTGGCCCGACAGGCCCTCGCCGAGGTGTATCGACGCTCCCGAGACTGGACCCGGGCGCGGCAACAGTATGCTCGGCTTGTGCAGGCAGACTCCACCAACGGACGATACTGGGCTCGACTCGCGCAGTCTGCCCTTAAACTCAATGCCCTGGAGGACGCCCAGCAACACTTTGCCAGGGCGCACCGGCTTCTGCCCCGGTCTGCGGACGTGGCGCTGTCGCTCAGCCGATTGTACCGGGCGGACAAGCAGCTTGCGGCCGCTCAGCGTGTGGTAGACACTACCCTCTCGTACCGGTCTAGGGATCCACGGCTGTGGCGCCGACGCGCGGATCTTGCATTCGAGCAGGACGATCTCGATACGGCCCGCCGTGCCTACCGCCGGACGGTGGCGGTTGGGGACTCTTCGGCGACGGCCCTCCGCCGAATTGGGATGATTGACGTACGGCGACAGGAGTATGCCCGAGGTCGACGGTTTCTCCGGAGGTCCTTTCGGCGAGACTCGACGCACGCCCGAACGACCCTCTATCTGGGCATTGCGCATCTGCGGCTCGATCACCTGGACCGGGCGACGACGTATCTGCAGCATACCATCGACAAGGTGGCGGAGGGAGCGATCACGCGAGCCTTCGAGCACCTGGGCGCCGCCCACAGCCAGCGCGGAGCGGTGGCCGCGGCGGTGGAGGCCTACAAGACGGCCCTTCGCCTGCAGCCGGGACGCGCGGAGGTGTATTTTCGACTGGCGACGGTCTATGACGAACACTACCGGGACAAAACCCCCGCTGCTCGCTACTACCGTCGGTTCTTGGAGGCTTCAGACGCTTCATTGCCAGAGCTTCGGCGATACGCGAACGACCGTCTCGAGACGCTTCGTCCGACCCTGCACATGCAAAAGGAGGATCAACCGTAAGAGGGACAACAAAATCCCGATCCTCATGGGAGAGGGATAGGACGAAAGGGATCCAGCGTGGTAATCTTTGGTTGAAAGTTTCTACAAATTACGCCCCGTGTCCCGCCAGATGGGGACGATCGGAAATGTTAGGGATTCACACGTGTCCGGCGCTCAGTATCGGGTGTCCAATTACAGCTGATTTCTCAGTGCCATGCGACGAATCGCCATTCTCTTCGTCTTTTTCCCGTTCCTGATCGCGTCCAGCGCGGTTGCGCAGCCCGAAGTGTCCGTCCGTGGAGACGTGGGGGCTGCATTTTTCCAATCTCCGGAAGGGCTGAACACCGTGCTGGACCCTGGGACCAACCTCGGACTGGGGGCTTCCGTTCAGATGACCCGAGGGCTAGAACTCGTCCTGGAGGGAAGCTACGACCAGTTTACATTCAACGGGGACACCTTCGGGAGCTTCACCGATGGCCTGTCAATTGGGTCGGAGGTGAAAGGAGGAGACCTCAAGGTGCAAAACGTGACGGTCGGGCTGCGCTACACGCTTGAGAATCAGAGCGACGCGCACCCATATATCGCCGGGGGGATCGGATTGTACCGTTCCGTGCTCGAACGCGCCAATATTTCCCAGATCGATCAGTCGCTCCCGCGACAGACTGCGACCACGAAGGGATACCACGCTGCGATCGGCTCGAGATTTCTCATCAACGAGACCTGTAGTTTCTTCTTCGAGCCTCGGTTCGTCATCGTCGATGCCGGAGGGTCGGAGGTCCAGACGGAAACGCCCATCCGCTACGTGGCGACAACCTCCACCCGCTATGTGACGGTTCTGATCGGCGTGGACGTGCGGTTTTGAGGCATCAGCATGGACATCTGCGAGACCTGCCGGTGTCCCAGAAGAGTCTGCCGGGTCTCGGCGGAACTGGCGGTTGGGCGCTGCGACGACGACCCTATTGAGTACTCCCGGCCTGCGGGGACGGGGCCCCTGCTTCGCGCACCGGCCATATTCGCCATTCCGACGCAACGAACGCGAAAACGCAACGAACCTGAAACGGCATTGGACGGTCTCTACGCCGCCGTCGTGGCGTTGACGGCCTCCACGCGCTTGACCTTGGGCACTGAGCGCTTCAGGGCCTGCTCGATGCCCGCCCGTAGGGTCATGGTGCTCATGGGGCACGACCCGCAGGCGCCCAGAAGCTCCAGTTCGACGACGTAGTCGGAGGTGACGTTCAGAAGGCGAACCGAGCCGCCGTCCGCCATCAGGTACGGGCGGATCGTGTCGAGTGCCTCTTCGATGTTGTCGCGCAGCTCCGGGTCAATGTCGGGGACAGCGCTATCTCCAGGCGTGGCGGGGGAGGGCACGTCGTCGGACATGGAAAGGATGGGCAGTTGCGTGAGACGGCGTGAAACCGACGTACGTCGGAACTTACATAAGGGCCTGTACGGACGCGGTCGGGATGCGTTCGGGCGATTTTGGGCCTGGAAGAGAGGCGTGATTGGGCCGTCCGGCGTCGGGGCACTATTCGTACAAAATCTCGATCTTCTGCGTGGGATCAGACTCGGCGTTGCGGAGGGCAACCTGTTCGGTGAGCTGTTCGGCAATCTCGTTTCCCTGGTCGCTGCTCTTCCGGATCTTCTGCTCGATGGGAACTTCTCCGAGGAACGGCACGTCGAGCTCCTGGGCTAGCTCCTGTGCGCCCTCTCGGCCGAAGAGGTAGTACTTGCGGTCCGGCTGGTCGGGCGGGGAGAAATACGCCATGTTTTCGACCATGCCCACGACGGGGACGTTCACGTTGTCGAACATGGCCTTGCCCTTCCGCGCATCCGCCAGTGCGAGGTCCTGGGGCGTGGAGACGATGACGGCGCCGGTGAGCGGGATCGTCTGCACGATGGTCAGTTGCACGTCGCCGGTGCCGGGGGGGAGGTCGAGAATCATGTACTCGACATCGCCCCAGTCCACATCGCCGAGGAACTGCTTCACGGCCTTGGTCACCATGGGGCCGCGCCAGACCACCGCCTGGTCGGGATCCACCATGAAGCCCATCGACAGCAGCTTGACGCCGTGCTTCTCGAGCGGCACCATTTTCCGCTCGTCGTTCACGCGGGGCTTTTCGCCCTCCATGCCCATCATCTTCGGGATCGAGGGGCCGTAAATGTCGGTATCCACAAGCGCCACCTCGTATCCCTGCTCGGAGAGCGCCATCGCCAGGTTGACGGCTACGGTGCTCTTGCCCACGCCCCCCTTGCCACTGGCCACGGCGATGGTGTTTTGCACGCCGTCCTCCCCGCTCGTCTGCTGCTTCTCGCCGCCCTGATCGCCCACCATGAGGTCGTCGCCGAGCGGGATCATCTTGCTGTCGAGCTCCACGTCTACCTCCAGCGTACGGCTGACCTCTTCGCGCAGCACGCGCTCGCAGGCCTCCTGCACCTGATTGGCAAACGGGCCATCCGGCTCCTCGACGACGACGGTGAAGGACACGTGGCCGTCCTCAATGGTCAGGTCCTTCACCATGTCGAGCCGGATGATGTCCTTGTCGCGGTCCGGATGCACAATGTTGCGGAGGGCATCCAGCACGTCTTCGCGGGCGACGGACATAGAAGTACGGAGGAACCATGGGGGAAGTGCGCGCAGCAGTACTGCTCACCGCAGGGACGGTCGGAAGTTCCTCTCCCAGGGGCTTTTCCCGTCGAATTACGACATCTTACGAGGCCGAGTCGTCGTCCGAGGCAGCGTCAAGCAACATCGCTTCGACGGTGTCGACGAAGTCCTCGGCGCGGGAAAGCCACTGCTCAGCCTCGTCGAGTGTGATGGAGGGGGAAGCGTCATAGTCGGCTTCTAGCCGTTTGTCCTCAGCCTGGGATAACAGGCTGTGGTAGTAACCGTCGAGGGGTCCCTCAGTTACGTACGTTTCGCGGAGCTGATGCTGGACGCCCCGATGCGACTTCGGGGCTTCACCCGCCTCGTTCAGGGCTGCTCGGGCGGCATGTAGCATGGCATAGTACGCGGAAGAGACCGCAGCATTCGGGTCGTCCGCC
>PXSY01000028.1 GCA_003023125.1 Bacteroidetes bacterium QH_10_64_19 | reverse complement strand
TTTGTCAGACACACGACCGTGGTCAATCATAACGTCAGGGCCCGCCCTGTCCCCCAGAATCGGGGGGAGGCGAGCCCGTGACGTCCCCTCGTCGAAAGAACGTGATCTGCTTCTTGCGTGATGGAACCGCCGCGGGGAGCAGGGGCGGCCCGTTCAGGAGCCGTCACGCCGCGGCCTGGGCCCGGGCGTCGTCCACGACCTCCTCCTGTACATTGCTCGGCATCGCCTCGTAGCGGCTGAATTGCGTGTGGTGCAGGCCCCGTCCCTGCGTGAGGGAGCGGAGGGTCGTCGAATACTGGTGAAGCTCGGCCTCCGGCACCTCGGCGGTAATTTTCTGCAATGGTCCCTGCGTGTCGATGCCCTGCACACGACCGCGCCGCGTGTTGAGGTCGCTGATGATGTCGCCGGTGTAGTCGTCGGGGGTCGTGATGGTGACGGTGTGAATGGGCTCCAGCAGCACGGGACTCGCCTTTTGGAAGGCGCGCCGGAAGCACTGGAAGGCCGCGCGCTTGAAGGCCGCCTCGTTCGAGTCGACCGGGTGCATGCCGCCGTCATAAATCGCGATCCGCACGTCGCCGACCGGGAACCCGGCCACGGGGCCTTCCTCCATGGTGTTGAGGACCCCCTTCTTGATCGACGAGAAGAATTTGTTCATGTCGATCACACCGCCCTTGATGGCGTCCACGAAGTGCACCTCCGCGCCCCATTCGGTCTCGACGGTGTCTTCGCCCCGCACGTCCACGTAGTCCGGCGGACGAAACGTGCCCTCCAGCGGCTCGACGAGCATGGAGATGTCGGCAAACTCGCCCGCGCCGCCCGATTGCTTTTTGTGGCGATATTCGGCTGTGGCCCGGTTCTCAATCGTTTCCCGGTAGGAGATGCGGGGCTCGACGAACTTGACCTGTACCCCCGCCTGCCGCTCCAGTCGTCCCTTGGCGATCTGGAGGTGCATCTTGCCAACCCCGCTCAGCGTGAGCTGGTTGAGGAGCGCATCGTGATTGAAGACGAGCGACGGGTCCTCGGTCGTGATCTGGTGGAGACCCTGGGCGAGTTTGTCCTCCTGTCCCTCCTGCACGGGTTGCACGGCCATGCGGTAGCGGGGATCGGGGAACTGGATCGGCGGAATGACGACGTCGGATCCCGACAGCTGTCGGGACCGGAGCGTGTCGTTGGTGTTGGTGTCTTCCAGCTTCACGAGCGCCCCGAGATCGCCGGCAATAAGGCGGGGCACGTTGTTTCGCTCCTCGCCATTGAGTTTGTATATCTGGCCGATGCGCTCGGTGGTGCCGGTGGAGGCGTTCTCCAGGTCCTGGCCGGACTCAATGGTGCCGTCGAAGACGCGGACGTAGGAGTACTCGCCGACGTGCTCCTGGGCCATCGTGCGGTAGACGAACGCGACTGGGTCGTCGTCGGGGTCCGCGGTCAGCTCCTGCCCGTCTTCCGTCTCCACGAAGCGGCTGGAGGGGGACGGGCACACGTTGCCAATGAAGTCGAGGAGACGTGAGACGCCGATCTCCTCCGTGGCGCTGGTTACGAAGACCGGGTAGAGGTCGCGGTCGATCATGGCGGCCCGGAGGCCGTTCCGCATCTGGTCGTCCGTCAGCTCGCCCTGCTCAAAGTAGGTCTCCATGAGTGCATCGTCGCTAGCGGCGATGTCCTCCACGAGGGTCTCGTGCAGGTCGCGCGCCTCGTCCTCAAAATCGTCGTTGATCGGTTGTACCTCCGGCTCGGTCTCGCCCTCCGGGTAATGCAACTGCCGCAGATGCAGCACGTCGACAAGTGAGCGGGTGCCCTCGCCGGCCGGCAGCTGCACGATCGTAGCGCCCCGCCCAAAGCGTTCCTCAATCTCCTCGACAATGCTCCGGAAGTCGGCGTTCGACTGGTCGATGTGATTGATGACGAACAGCGAGGGCGTCTCCATCTCTTCACCGTACGACCAGGCCATCTCGGTGCCCACCTCCACCCCGTACCGGGCATCCATCACGCGGGTAGCCTGGGGTGTCGAGGATGTTGATTTTCTTATCGTCCCACGGAGCGTGCAGCAGCGTGGTGAAAATCGACATCTGCCGCTCCTTTTCACTCTCGTAGTGGTCGCTTTGCGTGGTGCCGTCGGGCACGGAGCCGGCGCGGTTGATCACGCCGCTCGCGTAGAGCATGGCTTCGGACAGCGCGGTCTTGCCGCTGCCCTGGTGACCGACCAGGGCAATGTTGCGAATCTGATTGGCGTCGGTAACTGTCATCGGTTCTCCAAGGGGGTTGTGGACGAACGGTGGAGGGCCCGTCGGCCGCGTGCGACGCGAAACTGGGCAACAGGATTGTTAAGGTTACAGAACGCCGCGAGAGAATCAAAGCGCTTTTCTGTGGAGGGCAGAGGGGGTGTGCATGAGCATCGCAAGGGTCCTCTGAGAACGACATTCTGGAAACTGTTCGGGCGATGCGGGAAACATGGACCCGCCGATCGGCTTTTGAGTGGCGTCTTGTTTTTTCGTCGTTAATCCCCGCGTCCTGTCTATGCTGTCGTCGTATCAGTCGCATCTGAAGGCCTTCGGCATTGGGGTCGTTCTCGCCGCGCTGGGTGTGGGCGCGTACATGCAGTTTGGTCCGTCCTCGTCCGAGGACCTTCCGCCCGTAACGGTTTACAAAAGCCCCTCATGCAACTGCTGTGCGGAGTGGATTACGCACATGGAAGAGCAGGGCTTTCCCGTGGAGGTCAAGTCGCGCTTCAACGTGAAGCCGGTCAAGAAGCAGGTGGGACTGCCCTCGTCGCTTGCGGCCTGCCACACCGCCGTCGTGGACAGTTACGTGGTTGAGGGGCACGTGCCGGCGCAGGAGGTCAAGCAACTCCTCCGCGAGACGCCGGACGTGCGGGGCCTCGCCGTGCCGGGCATGCCGGTGGGATCGCCGGGCATGGAGCGGGGCGACCGGGTGGAGCCCTACGAGGTGATCGCCTTCACCCCGTCCGGAGAAACCACCGTCTTCGCTCAGTACGGGCAGTGATACATCCGCGCTTCGTGGGGGAGGACGGTCCGTCTCATCCCTTCCTGTAACACTGTCTATGCTGTGGTTGCGCGCCTTTCTTCTCGTGTGCGTGGGGCTCGGCGTCCTGGCCTGCGAGAGTACGTCGTCGGACGACTACGAGCAGACCGTGATGCAGGCCCGCGTGGAGCGCGACATGCAGATGCGAGAGAAGGAGAGCGTGCTGCCTCCGGACCGCCGCGATGCCTTCCGGGGCCTGGACTTCTACGAGGTCGATCCCGCATATCGGTTTGAGGTGCCGCTCCAGCGGTCGGCAACGCCCGATACGGTGACCGTCGCTGAGAGTACTGGGGGACTCCGTCCCCAGGTGCGAGTGGGAACGGTCCCAGTCCCGTTTCCCAAAGGCCCCGACACCTTAATCGTGTTCGAGGGAGAGAGCGACTCGCCCCGCGGTCGGCTGTGGATTCCGTTTGCCGATGCCACGAATGGCCAGACCACCTACAAGGCTGGTCGGTACGTGGATCTGAAGTCGGCGGGACAGGACTCCGTCATCGTCGACTTCAATCGGGCCTACAACCCGACATGCACGTACAACCCGAACTTTGCGTGCCCGCTTCCGCCCCCCGAAAACCGGATCGACGTGCCCGTTCCGGCGGGGGAGAAGACGCCGTCGTTCGGCGGATAGTTGGGTTGCATGTGCGGGCTTCGTCGGATACCTTTTGCCTTCGCATTGGCCAGGGGTGCCCCACGTGGTCCCGTGCGGGCTGAGAAACACCCTCCGAACCTGATCCGGTTCGTACCGGCGCAGGAAGCGTCTCGGTGTTGTTGGGAATGGTGCGCTTGGTGGCGCCTGCTGGCCTTGCATTCGCGTTCGTGTTTCAAGATGCCAGCAGACATCATGCGTTCTCTCGATGACCAGACGGTCGTTATCACCGGAGCCAGTCGGGGGCTTGGGGCGGCCATTGCCCGTGCCTTCGGCCGAGAAGGGGCTCGTGTCGTCGTGAATTACCACCGGAGCGAGGAGCAGGCGAGGGCCGTGGCGTCGGACATCGGCGATCGGGCGCTCCCCGTCCAGGCCGACGTCCGTGATCCGGAGGCGATCCAGGAGATGGTCGACACGGCCGCTAATCATTTCGGCGATCCCGTGACGACTGCCGTACACAACGCCCTCATCGACTACCGCTTCGACGCAGCGAACCGAGAGACGGCCGACACGATCGCGTGGGCGGACTACCAGACCCAGCTCGATGGATCGGTGAAAGGCGCGTTGCATTTGTTGCGGGCGTGCCTCCCCGGGATGCGTGACGTCGGCGAGGGACGCTTTATCGGAATAAGCTCCAACCTCGTGCAGAGTCCCACCGTGCCCTACCACGACTACACGACCGGGAAGGCGGCGCTTGTGGGCTTTGTGCGCAACATGGCGAGTGAGCTTGGGGAAGACGGAATCACTGCAAACGTGGTCTCGGGCGGATTGCTCGACGAAACTGATGCCAGTGCCGCGACGTCCGAGGCGGTGTTCGACGCGATCCGGCAGTCCACGCCCCGCGGCTCCATTACGACCCCGGAAGAGGTGGCCGATGCCGTCCTGTTTTTTGCCTCGCCGTGGGCCCGGGCCGTGACCGGACAAAACTTGATTGTGGATGGGGGATTGGTGATGGGATGAGAACCTGTGTGGCGAGACATCCACGGCCCCTCCGGGGCGCATCGGTCGCAGCCCGGAGACTACTCGGTCGCGTTGCTCCCAGCGCAAGATGGCTTCTGCGTTCGTACTC
>PXSY01000027.1 GCA_003023125.1 Bacteroidetes bacterium QH_10_64_19 | reverse complement strand
GGTGCGTGCCGGTCGCGAGGTCGTAGACGAAGCCGTTGGGGACGCCGTCGCGGAGCGAGGTGTACGCCAGGCGAGTGCCGTCGGGGCTCCAGAGGGGCCGCCGGTCGTCGGAGGCGGGATCGGTGAGGGCAGTCGAGGCGCCCGTGTCCAGGTCGTACAGCACCAGTTCGCGCTCGCCGCCCGAGACGCGAGCGAGGGCGAGTGTGTCTCGGGCGGGATGCCACTGAAGGCCCGTGATCTGAACGTCGCCCTCGTACCCCGTCACCGGAGTCGAGTCCCCCGTCCCAAGCCCTAGCACGTGCACATTGGCCGTGCCGTCCCGCGTCGCCACGAACGCGAGCCGATTCCCCTCCGGCCCAAAGGTGGGCGCTGAGGTGCGTTGGCCGTGCGTCAGCCGTCGCTCGTCATTCCCGTCCGCCCCCACCACGAACAGGTCGTCCACGAGCGAGCCGTGGGCCGCCCGCGTCTGCCGACTGAACGCTAGCGTCGATCACGTGCAGGCGGCGCACCGGCCGCTCCGGTGAGAGCGTCGTGAGCGCGGCGATGCGCGACGTATCGGGGCTGTAGGCGAGATCCTCTACGTACTGCCCCGGCACGGACAGCGTATCGGTCCGGAGCGAATCGAGCGTTTCGAGCTGGCCGGCGAGCGTGTTGTAGTAGACGTTCATGTCGCGCCGCCACTGCTCGTAGAACGTCTCGTGGGACTGCCCCACTTCTTCGTTGAACGCCTCCTCGAAATCGTACACTTCGGCGAGCCCGAACAGCACGTCTTTTTTGTGGCGGAGCAGGTCCGCAAGGGTCGAGTCGCCATGCTGCTGCGCAAAGTAGCGCACCTGGCTATGGCCGGAGGCGTAGAGGAGTCGTCCGTTCCAGAGCGACTGGCCGTCGTCGTACGAGAGATCGTCGTCGAGGACCGCCGCCCGGAGCCAGCGCTCGCCTCGCTGCGCGTTCCACGTTTCCGCCTGGTACTGGGCGACACCCTCCAGCCAGAACCGCGGGGACGAGTTCGGAAAGGCCCGGCCCAGCACACCGAGGCTCGACCGCGTGGCCTCGTAGTGAAAGATGTGGGTCAACTCGTGCGAGAGCACCACGCGCAGCCACGACGCCGAGCCTGTGAAGGAGTAGGCCCAGTCGTTCGTGTTCACCCAGATGTTGGTGAACCCGCCGTCGAACGGCGCCGCGAAGCCGTTGACGATGCCGTCCTGGTCGGTCAGGTAGATCTCGATCCGCTCGTCAAAGGTCACCTGCAAGTTGGCCGAGAGCGTGTCGTAGGTCGCCTCGGCGATGGGGGCCGCCGTGGCCGCGATGCTGTCGAGACGGGCCGGGTGCACGATCTCGAAGTGCTCGGTCGTGGCCGTCCGCCAGTCGATCTCGGGGGGGTTGCGACCAGTGAGGAGGCTGAAGCTTTGGGCCTGCGCGGTGCCCATCGTTGCACAGAGAAACAGGAGGCCACAGAGGACGGGGCGGGGCGTCATCGCGTGCTTGCGTGTGGGAGTAGGACGAGGAAAGGAGGAATTGGGGAGAGGGGGAGTGGAGGCGAAGCGGAATGCGGGAGCTCTCCGCCTGGAACGGGTCCGGGGAGACGAGGCCCCAAGCAACCCGAGCCCGCGCCCCCACACGTCGGAGTGGACCATGCCCAGGGACTCAGAGGCTCAGGTTCTCCCGGAAGCGCGGGAGCGGCGGCGGGAGAGCTCCCCCTCTGTCCCGTCCGCCAGCGTCGCCTTCAGCTTGCCCTTCGACCGCCGCATTACGTCCTCCACCCACCGCAGGATGAGCATGTGCTGCCGACTGGCCCGGAAAAACCGACCCGGATCGTGCCGGCCTTCGAGGCAGCTGAGCGAGCGGTGAATCAGCGGCGTCTCCCCGCTGAAGCAAAGCCGGGGGTAGTTGCCCGCCGCCTCAAACAGCCGCACCTCCGCCAGCTGCACACACCAGCAGCGCTCCCCGTCTTTCGCAAACACCTGGTCCTCCACAAACGCCTGGTCCTCGGCCGTCAGCACCGGGCGGGGCTCGGCCGCGTCGGCGTTGGCGGCCTCCCCGACCACCTCGACCGTCTCGCGGGGCGCTAGCAGGCGCCGGAGCTCGCTGCGGCCAGGCGCTCATCGTCAACAATAAGGATGTGGACGTCGAACTCATGGGAGCCACTATGCACGTTCTCGTCGCACAGATCGTCAGCGTTCGTTCGTCTATCTCTCCACGGCAAGGGCCGCCTCCGATTCCACCCGGACGGTCGGCCCCTCCGACTCCGCCCGCATCGGGAGCATCACCGTCGCTTCTACGGTCGCCGGATCGGCATTCTGCACAGTCAGGGAGGCCTCTTCGCCGAAAAGAAGCCGGAGCCGCTCCCGCGCATTGGCCAGACCGGTGCCCCCCTTCTCCGAGTCGAGCGTGCCGGGATTGGTCACCCGGACGCAGAGGTTTTGGTCCTCAATACGTGCATCGACCGTGATGATGCCCCCCCTCTGACACTGCGCCACCCCGTGCTTGATTCCATTTTCCACGAGCGTCTGCACCAGCAGAAACGGGACGGAGCGCTGGAGCGCCTCCTCGCTTGCATCAATGTCGTACTGCAGCCGATCCTCGAAGCGAACGGACTCGAGCTCCAGATAGGTGCGCACCGTCGAGAGCTCTTCCTTCAGGGGTACGGTCTTCACGTCGTCGACCTGGAGGGTGCTGCGCAACAGGCGAGCCAGGCGCGTGACCATGCGCTGCGCCCGATCGGGATCTTCAGCGATGAGGGCGCGCACGCTGTTGAGACTGTTGAAGAAAAAGTGGGGATTGAGCTGAAGTTTCAGGGCCTTGAGCCGCGCCGTCTCCGCCTGGGCCTCCAGCTTCCACTTGTCCACCTCGGCCTGCCGATAGTTCCAGAAGTAATGCACGCCGAAGTAGATGAGCGACCAGAGCATAACAAGAATCCAGCCATTGACCACCGAGGCCAGAAACACCCCCACCTCCGAGTCGATCTCCTCGTAGAAGTCAAGCTCAAGCACGTACCGCCCCAGCCCATCCATCGTAAAGTGCAGGAGGAGCGCGACGACGAGGGCAGCCCCCACGACCCGGGGCGCGAGCCGGTCCAGCGGCATGGTCATCCAGCCTCGCCATTTGGCGACGAGTCGATAGAGGTGCGTAAGAAGCACCCCGATCCCGATGAGAAAGACATAGGCGACAGCATGCTTCCACACCACCTCCTGGAAGAAAAAGGACAGCGTAATTCGCATCACGGCGTACGCCGTCCAGCCTCCAACCTGACAGATCCAGTAGGTGCGTTCGCGA
>PXSY01000026.1 GCA_003023125.1 Bacteroidetes bacterium QH_10_64_19 | reverse complement strand
AAGCTGGCTGGCGGATGTCCTGTGGCCACCCCAGGGAGTACTCGGTCGCTCCGCTCCCAGCGCAGCGGACGGCTGTTTCTCGGCACTGATCGGCGGTCGGGGGCCTGAGCCCTGCGAGGGTCATCCCGCGCGGCCGTTCGTCGTCCGCGGTCGTCGCACTTCCTCTCCTCCGAGGCCCCCTGCGCGCCCCTACGGGAAAATGCCCATCTGTTCGTAGGAACCTGCAATCTTGTCGATAGCACTAACGAACGCAGCCGTACGCGTGTCTAGGGCCTTCTCCTCCCGAATTTCCCGAATCTCGTCGTAGGCATAGGTCATCGTGTCCTCCAGGCCCGAATTGACAAGATCCCGCTCGCCTGCCCCGAAGCTCACGCGTTCGACGAGCGTCTGCATAAGGTCCCCGTCGAAGTCCTCCGCGGTGAGCCGATCGACGGCCCGCAAAATGCGCTCGGCGTTGCGTTCTTCGAAGCGGCGACTCATGCGCCCGTGCCGCATGTGCGAGAGGTTGCGCAGCCACTCGAAGTAGGACACGATGACGCCGCCGGCGTTGAGATAGACATCCGGAATGATCATGGTGCCTTGTTCCCGAAGAATGTCGTCGGCCCGGGAGGTCACCGGTCCGTTGGCCGCCTCGGCCACAATGGTCGCCTGGATGTTCGGGGCGTTTTCTTCGGTGATCACGCCCTCGAGCGCCGCCGGAATGAGAATGTCACAGGGCAACTCGAGCGCCCTGGCAGAGGTCTCGATATTTTCGGCCCCGGGAAAGTCGAGGATGGAGCCGGACTCTTCGCGGTGCGTCACCACGTCGTCCACCGCCAGTCCGTCCGGGTCATAGATGGCGCCCTCAATCTCGGCAATCCCGACGATGTCGGCGTTCCCCTCCTCCCCGAGAATCTTGGCCGCGTGGTAGCCCACGTTGCCGAGTCCCTGGATAACGACGCTCTTGCCCTCCACGCCCGGCTGCAGGCCAAAACGCTTCATGTCTTTCTCGTACTCGCACGCCTTCCGGATGCCGTAGTACACCCCCCGGCCGGTCGCTTCGGTGCGGCCGCGCACGCCTCCTTGCCCCACCGGCTTGCCCGTCACGCACGCGAGGGCATTCAAGTCTTCGTCGCCGATCTGAGTGTAGGTGTCCATGATCCACGCCATCTCGCGTTGGCCGGTGCCGTAGTCGGGCGCCGGCACGTCCGTGCCCGGCCCGATGAAGTCTTTGCGCTCCAGCTCGAACGCGTACCGGCGTGTGATGCGCTGCAGTTCATCCGTACGATGGCACACTTATAGCTCATGAGAGCCGAGAGCGCCATCACCTCATCCACGTTCACGCTGGTGGCGTAACGGATCCCTCCCTTCGTGGGCTGCATGTGGTGGCTGTGCTCCCCCCGGTATCCCCGAACGACCTGGATGGTGCCGTCATCCCGTTTCAGGGGAAACTCAAACCGGACGATATTGTCGCAGGCCCGGATTTGATGAAGCACCCCGCGGTCGTGATCGGTCTGGGCCGCGGCCTTGTCGAACATTTGGTTTACCTGCCCAAAAAAGCCAGTTTCGGACTCGGCCTCGACATTCGTCTGGGGGGTCGTGGTAGCCATGGGAAAGACATTACAGCATCTGAAAAGAAGAGCGGCACTGGTAATAAAAATGAGTATCCCCCGAACTGCAAGCGCTTCCACGACCATTCACCGCAAACTTTTTTGTCCAGGTAGGTCCCCACCAGCCCCCTCGAAACGGCAACCGCGCTCCCCTCTTGCGATCGGCGTGGGACACACGCGTCGCTTGTGCGTAAATGCAACTCCTGCGCTACGAAAGAGCAACAACTCAGAAGCTGTTTGGTGGATGGATACGTAGCTGAGACACAGTGGGCGAAGTGCAGAACGGTGCCCGAACGACCCCTGTAGTGGAACTACCGGGGGAGTGAAGAAGCCGTTCTGCGCTGGGAGCAACGCGACCGAGTAGTTCCCAGACTGCACGAGATCCACGAAGTCGCAGGCCGTAGACAGTCCGCCAAACAGGTTCTCAGAGGGCGTCTCCGCTACACCGACGACTTCCCCGCTCCATCGTGCAGACGGCCCCTCTCCGCAGTTCTCCTAGTCAATCCCCGTCGGACTGTGCCTGAATCCATCCTGCTCAACATCACCGTCGTCGTCGTGCTGGGCATTGGGGCTCAGTGGGCCGCGTGGCGGTTTCGGTTGCCCTCCATCCTGCTGCTGCTCCTGGTCGGCTTTCTGGCAGGGCCGGTATTGGGCGTGCTCGATCCACAGTCGCTCCAGGGCAGCTGGCTGTTTGCATTCGTCTCGCTGTCCATCGGCATCATCCTGTTCGAAGGCGGACTGAGCCTCCGTCTCTCTGAGCTGCGAGAGGTGGGCAGCACCGTCTTCAACCTCATCACGATCGGAGTTCTCCTCACATGGGGACTCGGGGCGGCTGGCGCCTACTACATTCTCGACTTCGATGTCGGGCTGGCCATCCTCATCGGGGCCATCCTTACGGTCACGGGGCCCACCGTCGTCATTCCCCTCCTGCGTCACGTGCGGCCCAAAGGCCGCGTCAGCACCATCGCCAAATGGGAAGGGATCACGATCGACCCGGTGGGCGCCATCCTGGCCGTGCTGGTCCTCGAAACCCTGATCCTCCTGAACGACCCGGAGCGAGCAGGCGCGGGGACGGAGGCTGCCGTCGAGCATGTGGCCATCGGGCTCGGGCTCGAGATCTTTGTGGCCTTGGGCATCAGTGTGGTGGCCACGCTCTTGCTCGTGGTCATCCTGCAACGGCGCATGGTCCCCGACTTTCTCCGAAACCCGGTCACCTTGATGGTCGTGGTGGTCGCCTTCGTCGTCGCCAACGTGCTCCAGCACGAGTCCGGACTGCTCGCCACGACGCTCATGGGCATCGCGCTCGCCAACCAGCCATACGTGTCCGTGCAGCGCATTATCGAGTTCAAAGAAAACCTGCAGGTGTTGCTCATTGGGTCGCTGTTCGTGCTCCTGAGTGCCCGGCTGGAGATGAGCGCCCTGAGCTACATTGACCTGGAGGTGCTCATTTTCCTAGGCATTCTAGTTGTGCTCGTGCGTCCCCTTGCCGTCTTCGTCGCCTCGTTCGGATCAAACCTGGACTGGGAGGAGAAGACATTTCTGGCGTGGCTCGCCCCCCGCGGCATCGTCGCCGCGGCCGTGGCCTCCCTCTTTGCGTACCAGTTGCGCCCCATCTACCCGGGGGAAGTAGACGGAATGGTCCCGGTCATCTTTGCCGTGATCGTCGGCACCGTGGCCGTATACGGCCTTACGCTCTCGCCCCTCGCCCGGTGGCTCGACCTCGCCGAGCCGAACCCCAATGGCCTACTCTTTGTGGGCGCGGCCCCCTGGGTTCGCACAGTCGCCCAGCACGTGCAGGACCTGGGCTACTCCGTCGCGCTGCTCGACAACAACCCAAACCACGTTCGGGCCGCCCGGGAGGACGGCCTGTCCGCCCACCAGGGCAATGCGCTATCGGAGAACGTTCTCGACGAGGTTCCCCTCAGTGGCATTGGACACCTGCTCATTACAATCCCGAACGACGAGGTCGCCTCGCTCGCGGCCCTCCACTTCTCCGAGGTGTTCGAGACCACCGATATCTACCAACTCGCCGCCCAGCCCGACAGCCGCCATGGGGGCGAGGGGGTGATGCCCGGGCACCTTCGCGGCCGTCCGCTCTTCGGCGAGGACACTAGCTATCAGTCGCTTCAGGCACACATGGACCGCGGCGACACGATCAAGGTCCTCTCGCTGACCGACGAGGCATCGCAGGAGACCCAGGAGTACTACAGCCACGAGGACCTCTCGGATCAGTACGACGGAACGACCGTTGTTCCTCTTTTTATCCTCCGCGAGAACGATACCCTAGAGGTCGTGTCCGAGACTGGACGGTTCCGACTGCGGCCGGGGGACGAGTTTGTAGCCCTCGTGGGGGCGGGGGCCGACACCCGCGACCAGGCCCACAAGACCCCGGAGGTCGAGCAAACGGAGGGCGACGGACTTCTTGAAGTCGAGGAGTCTTCGTCCCAGACCACCGGCGAGACGGACGATAA
>PXSY01000025.1 GCA_003023125.1 Bacteroidetes bacterium QH_10_64_19 | reverse complement strand
TGTCGATGCCCAGATCTCCACACAATCTGGGTGCGATCGGCGCTCAAGCACAGGCGAACTGCCCCTCCGCGTTGATCTTGGACATGGGATCGCCCTGGGCAGAATTCTCCTACGCTTGACAGAATGATCAGCCCCATCTTATATTTGGCGATTGCGTATCACTACACACAAGATTTCGGTTTATTCGTGTGGATGGTACCGTAGTGGATGGTACCATGCACGTGTGCTTTTCGGATCTTCCGAGGCTCATAGTTTCAGCTGAACTCTTCTCCGATCGTTGCGGGCACAGCTTGTCTCGCCCCATTATCCCCCATTGTGCAGATGCCCGGAACGGACGAAGCCCCCACTGATCAGAACTTCTCATGCCCGATATGCAGACGAGTACCGTTAAATGGTTTGACGCCGACAAAGGATACGGATTCATCCATCACCCGGAAGACGGCGAAGACGTGTTCGTACACTACTCAAATATCGAGTCGGAGGACGACTTCAAGACGCTGAAGAGTGACCAGCGGGTCCGATTCGACATGAATGAGGGCCCCAAAGGCCTACATGCCCTGGAGGTAGAACCCCTCTCTGCCGACACCGAACAGGAGGAGGACGTTCCGGATGACAATCCGGACAGGGAGAGCTTCGATCTCTCTGATATTGACCCCACCGCCGAGGTGAACCCCTCGCTGTCCGGAGGATCTTCCTGAAGCCCCTCCTGTAGGGATACCACATTGCCCTCTTCAGAGTCTTCGACATTGTGTCCGAGGTCTATCCGGAATCGCTCTCGATTGAACAGGCCCATCCGTCTCGCCGCCTTGACGACGCGGTGCTTCGGCAGGTGATTCGCCACGTTCTCGACGCGGAGGGGGCCCCCCTTCTGCACCTGAGCGTGGTCCTCGCCGACCACGACACGGTCCGCCGCCTGAACCGGTCCTACCTCGACCACGACTACAACACCGATGTCCTGTCCTTCTCGCTTCGGGACGGGCCGGATCCCGTCCGGACTGACGCGGAGGATTCCGCGGTGGAAGGAGAGGTGTACGTGGACCTGGATACGGCCGCCGAGCGTCACGCGGAGTTCGACACGTCCTTTGACCGCGAGGCCTACCGGTACGTCATCCACGGCGTGCTCCACCTCGTGGGGTACGACGACGCGACCGCCGCGGCTCAGGAGACGATGCGCGAGAAGGAGGATCGGTATCTCGATGCGATCGACGCGGTGTCCGACGCGTGAGCCAGTCGTTCGCGCCGTCTCGTCCGCCAATCACGTTGGGCGTTTCGGCCGCGGGGGACGGCTGTCGACCTGTCCTTCGCTTCTCTCCGACCGTATGCCGTCGCGCAGGGCTCCGTCGAGGTCGCCACCGGAAACATCTACCCACGAGACGAGATGTGAGAACGTCCACAAGCATTGCGGATGAGGCGGGGACCGTTCATCCTCTTCTACCACAAAGCCCGGAAGTACGTCTTATGGCCTTTCAGACCCAAGTCACGACGCGTCACGTCGACGTAAGCGATCGCGTCTACGAGTATGCACAGACCCGAACGGCGAAGCTAGAGCAGTTCTTCGATGGAATCGTGAGTGCGCACGTCATTCTCGGCGAGGACAACTCCCCGGCCGAAAACAAAACCGCCTCCATCAACATCGACGTGTACCAGAAGCGCCTCGCGGCCGAGGATTCGGCGAGCAGTCACGAAGAGGCCATCAATCTCTGCGTCGACCACCTGCGGCGCCAGCTCGAAAAATACATGGTCTCGTTTTCGGTCTCCTACGCCACCTCCTTGGGCTCGCGCAGGGGCTCCACTACCTTCTTGACCGTATCCGCGCTCGACATGATGTAGAAGTGGATGCAGGGGACATCCGCCTCCATCAGTTCATGGGCCTGCCGGATGGCCCAGTCCACCCCAATCTTCTCCACGTCCTCCGGATCGGCCGCGTCAATCTCGGCGGCGAGCTCCTCCGGAATTTCCGTGTGAAAGTATTTCGGCAGCGTGCGAAGATGCCGCTTCCGCTTCATGATTTTGATGCCCGGCACGATGGGCACATCAATCCCCACCTCCCGGCACTTGTCTACGAAGCGAAAGAAGTACTCGTTGTCGAAGAACATCTGCGTCACCACGTAGTCGGCCCCCGCGTCCACCTTTTCCTTCAGTCGCATGATGTCCCAGGCCAGGTTGGGCGCCTCGAAGTGGGTTTCCGGATAACCGCCCACTCCCACGCAGAAGTCGGTGGGCTCGGCGTTCATTAGGTCCTCCAGGTACGCCCCCTGATTCATGTCCTGGATTTGCTGGACGAGGTCGACGGCGTACTCGTTGCGGGACCGGTTTTCCGAAATGGACTTTTTGTAGCCCTTGTCGTCGCCCCGAATGGCGAGCACGTTGTCGATGCCCAGGTAATTGAGCTCGATGAGCGCGTCCTCGGTCTCCTCGCAGGTAAATCCCTTGCAGAGGAGGTGCGGGACCGTGTCGATGCCGAAGCGGGCTTCAATGGCCGCACAGAGCCCGATGGTCCCAGGGCGCTTCCGCTTCACGCACCGCTCCCAGGTTCCATCGTCCCTCTGCTTGTACTCGACCTCCGCCGAATGACTCGTTACGTCGATAAACGGCGGGTCGAAGGGCATAAGCTCTTCGACCACCTCTAGCATTTGCTCCGCGGAGCCGCCCCGTTTGGGCGGAATAATCTCGTAGGAGATGAGCGGCTCGGATGCCTGATCAAAATGCTCGGTAACCTTCATGCGGGGCGTGACATTCGTTCACGAATTTGCTTGGTTGTGGACCGGCGCGAAAACGCCACCCATCATACCTTCCAAAATCCAGGGTGTTCGATGCTTGGAGTTTTGTTTTCCACTTCGGAAGAAGCGGCCCCATTCGTTGATCGGCACGTCGGGGGACGGGCCGAGGAGCTGGAAGAGGGGCGGTATTTGGAGACCGACATGGGGATCGTCACGGTCACGGGACCCGGAAAAATCAAAGCGACCCTCGCCACAGGGCAGTTTCTCCGGCAGTACGACATAGATCTGCTCGTCCATGCGGGGGGCGCCACGGCTCTGACGGACGATCTCGACGTAGGAACGCTGGTGGGAGCGACCTTTGTGCTGGAAGGAGACCGGGTGGCGCTCGACGCGCCGACCTATCCCCGAATGCCACTCGATCCTCCCTTCGACCTGTCGCGGGAAGGAACGCTCGTCTCTCAGGACCACACGGACGATGAAGACCCTGACGAACGAAGCTACTGGGAGCGAATTGCCGACATGCGGGACAACACCGGCTATCCCATCGCGTACGTGGCGGCCCAGCGCGGCACGTCGTGCCACATCGTAAAGGGCATCACCGGCCGGGTCGGGACCGAAGACGATGCCACCGAACGGGCCGATGCTCTCCAGGCCGTCGCTCGCTTCTTGCACACCCGCGCCGACGCGAGTGCAACGGATTCCTCCTGAACCTTCAACGGGAAGGCCCAGAGATGCGCTCGGTCAGTTCCGGCGTTGCCACAGCTCTTCGCGCCACGCTTCCGGAATGCCGTCGGAGCGGCCCCACACATAGTCTGGATGCGGCTCCCCCTTTCGTCGCTCCCGCCGCTGATCGGCCCGGATCTCACGAACCCCGACAGACACCTGCTCGCCCCGCGCCGTCGCCTTCTCCCGTTGCACGACCGGATGCTCGTCGAACGGTCGTGCCCGCTCGGGATGATAGAGCCGGTACACCATGGTCCCGGCCCAGACAAGCAATGCAAAGAACGTAACCCCGACAAGTCCAGCAAACAAGAGATACATGACGTCCGGCGAGCATGTGGCGACGGCTGCGTGAGGAAGAGCCCAAAGCGCCGACTCTTGCCCTTCTCGGAGGGTATTATATACTACACCGAACATTCATGAAAGTTCGGCACCAGCGTAGTCATCGGGGAGGGAGTCCGGGATGCTTTCGTATCTACGACCCGCCGTCGGTCGGCAGGCTCGCGCCTCGGTCTTGGTCAGGATAATCCCCTGGTGCGATCCGCAGTGATTCGGCCGGCACCGCCTCCTGACGCTGCTGCGCTGCTTCCTCCTCGGCCTGGATTTGCTGAACCGTCTGGCTGCTCACATTCCCCAGGTCACCGCGAAACGCCGTATCGAGGAGCGTGATCACGACGAACACGACCACGAAGATGGTACCGATGGCAAACGTGAGGGCGTTCACCGGGTTGTCGTACTTCAGGTGCATGAAGTATAGAACCACGAGGCTGGACTTCACCGCCGCAATGCCAATGGCGACCGCCACGTCGAGCGGTCCAAGCGGTATGTAGGCCACCGCCACGGTCAAGATCGTCAACGCAATGAGGGCCCCAAACACCTGAAAGAGGATGGACTTGGGAACGATGTGCGGGCCGTCGTGGGCCATAACGTCGTGAACGTGTTGGTAAACCCGATTCCTCAGCCGAAGGTGACCTCTCTCTCGTCTCCTCCTGCTTCAAGGGGTGCATCTCGTAAGGTGTGATGCGTGAGGCTTTTCATCTCACGGTTCACGCATCAGAACCTGTTTGGCGGACTGTCTCCGGCCTGCGACTTCGTGGATCTCGTGGAGTCTGGAAACTACT
>PXSY01000024.1:894-3719 GCA_003023125.1 Bacteroidetes bacterium QH_10_64_19 | reverse complement strand
GCAGGGCGTTGGGGACGCACACGCAGGGATGCCCCGTGAGGTTCGTGATCCCAAGCGTCTCGCCGCGGAAGCTCGGACTCACCAGCACGTCGAGGTCCTGCATGACCGCGTGTGCCTGTTCCATCAGGTCGACGCGCAGGCGACGCATCTGCGTATGCTCCACGGCCGGGACGAATCGGGCGGTCCGGAAGACGTTGGGCCATGTGTTCTCGCCTTGGCGCACCATCTCGTCAATGCCGCCGGACCGCGTCAATTCGTCGAAGGCCGACGCCGCCTCTACGTCGAGTGTGCTGAGGAGCGCCCCCACGGGCACTCCTGGCTCCCAGGCCACCGGCGTCAGGTCCACCCCGAGGCCCCGCAGTACGTCCAGCGTCTTCTGATCGGCGGCGCGGTTGTCGTATTCTTCTGAGAAGGCCTCTTTCAGGTACCCGACGCGGAGGCCCTCCACGTCTCGGGACGCATCGAATGGGAACGGGACATCGACCGAGGCGGGATCGTTGGGGTCGGCCCCGCGGAGCGTGTCGTAGACGAGCGCACAGTCGAGCGCCGAGCGGGCGATGGGGCCCAGCTTGTCCATGGTCCACGAGAGCGCCATGGCGCCGTGCCGACTGACGGCCCCGAAGGTGGGCCGATGGCCCGTGACGCCGCAGCGGGTGGAGGGCGACACGATAGAGCCCAGCGTCTCGGACCCAATGGCAAACGGCACGCATCCGGCGGCGACCGCCGCGGCCGGGCCCGCCGAGGAGCCGCTGGATCCTTGATCGAGGTTCCAGGGGTTTTTGGTGGTCGCGTCGTACCACACGTCGCCCCACGCCAGCGCCCCGAGCGAGAGCTTTGCCACCAGGACCGCCCCCGCCTCATCGAGCGCCCGAATGACCGTGGCCGTCTCGTCGATCTGCTGGTCCTTGTAGGGCGTCGCGCCCCAAGTCGTCTTGTACCCCTCGACCGCCAGCAGGTCCTTGGCCCCGTACGGAATGCCGTGGAGCGGGCCGCGCCACTCGCCCGCCGCCAGTTGCTCGTCGGCCCGGCGGGCTGTCTCCAGCGCCCGCTCCTCCGTGTACGTAATGACCGCGTTCAAGTCCTCATCGTATCGTCGCAGCCGGTCGAGAAAGAGCTCCGTAAGCTCTACGCTGGTGACCGTTCTTGTGCGCAGCAGATGCGCAAGCTCAGGAATGGCGGCGAACGCAAGATCCTCGTCGGCACTGGGTCGATCGACCGACGGCAGCGACACGGTGGCTCCGTCGTCGCTGGGCGGCACGTCCGGGATCTCTGCGCCGCCCCGTCGCGGATCAAAGGTGGAGGCCGGTGCCCGGGCGTTCGGAATCTTCTGCTCCCGCATCGCCCGGTATTGGTCGAGGTTCTCGTTCAGGTTCTCGACCAGCAGTTCGCGCTCGTCTTCGGTGAACGAGACGCCCGCAATCGTTTCGGCGGCCGCCACGTGCTCGGGGGTGATGGGCGATTCGTCCTCCTCGGCCACCTGCGCGTAGAGGACCCCGGGAAACAGGCCACTCAGCCCCGTGGCGGAACAGGCTTCCAAAAACTGGCGACGATCAACGGACATGAGGCTGGGAAAACAGGAAACAAATCGTGAGTTCACGCCGGCCGACTGGATCCAAACAGCGCATTACTGCTGGTCGTTCGGCGCGCCGTCGCCCCGGTTGGACGCCGACCGAGGCGCCTGCTCCGTCTCGTCGCCCGACTCTGGATGAGCGGCCCGTCTTTTCCGTACGTGCTCGGGGACGTGCTCGCCCGCCTCCGGGAGCCGATCCTCCATTTCCTCCCCCACCCGCTCTTTGATTTCGTCGGCCATCTCTTCGGCGACCTGCTTCTCTACTTCCGCGGTTACCTCTTCGGGCACAGCGTCTTCGGCCTCGTCGGCCACGGCCCCTTCGACCTCCGCGGCGACCGCGTCCTCAACTTCCGACGTGACGGCCGCTTCGACCTCTTCGGGCATCGTGTCCTCGATCTCGTGGGCGACGGCCTCTTCGGCCTCCGCTGCCACCTCCTCCTGCAGGATGCGTTCGTAAACGCTCATGTTCTCCCAGACCCGCAGGAAGTAGCCAAGCACGAGTCCACTTTGAAACGCGGCCACGAGCGGGTTCATGCCGACGATGAGGAGGTATCCAAAGCCGACGGCGAACCCGAGGCCATAGATGAGATCGATGTAGAACTGGGTTTGTCGTCCGTGCAACTGCATACGTCTGTGGTGCGTCAGTTCAAAAATCTTGGTTCAATAATTTCAGCGAGCGATTCGGTGTTCACCCCCCGATGGGCAGGAGCAGAAACGTGAGGTACGATCCCACGGTCGCGAGAAGGGGAACAACGTTCTGCATCAGAATGACCCGGACACTCGTCCCCGGATCGAAGAGGTCCGACCGGGACGGCCCGCCGGACGACGACGGGGCGGATCGGCGTTCCGACCCCGGGCGGCCGGACGACTGCGGATCCACGCCCCCTACCGTTGGGGATTCGCCCTCCTCGGCGAGCGCCCCCACGGACACCTGCGGCGAGACCTCTCCGCGCACGGCCTCGGCCACCGATACGGCCTGGGTTGAGCGTCCCCACCCGAGGCCGATGATGCAGACGGTCGCCACCACCACAAAACTCGCCGGAATGCCCAGGGCCGACAGAAGAATGATGATCGTGGAACTGAGCAGGGCCACCACGATGGCAGCCGTCAGCGGCAGGTCGGTAATGTCGTTTCCCAGGGTCTCCATCGTCCGGCGGGCAATCGTGAGGGCGCCCACAGCCACCGCGCCGCACCCGATAATGATGCCGGGATTCATGGCGAGAGCGCCGCTGCCCACCAGCGGAGCGATGGCGTT
>PXSY01000024.1:0-886 GCA_003023125.1 Bacteroidetes bacterium QH_10_64_19 | reverse complement strand
ACCCCGATAGTGACGAGAACGGTCGTCCCCACGAACTCGCGCCGCGACGTGTTGGGCCCAAGGGCCGGGCGCACCCGCATCCCGGCCCGCTCCAGCCCCACCACCTGTGACTCGTCGGGACGGAGCACCGGCCGAACGCCTACGTCTACGGATTCGAACACGAGGAGCGGCCCCTCGCTCTGCTCGATGGCGACGAGGCGATCGAGTGCCTCGTATCCGTAGCGTCCGATCATGACCGCCATCCAGAACCCGATGATCGGCGACAGAATCCACCAGGCCAGAATCTCGCCGACTACAGCCCGATTCAACTCGCCCGCAGCGAGGCCGAGTCCAATGATCGCCCCCACCGCCGTCATCGACGTCGAGGCCGGGGCCCCTGAAAGATTCCCGATGAGAAGCGCGCCGCCGATAAAGAACAGGACGACGATGCTGGCCTCCAGCGTGAAGACAGACGGGTCGTGGACGAGCTCTTGCCCGAGCGTGTCTACGACGCGCCGACCAATCGTGTAGGCACCCCCGAAGAACGCCACGGCCATGAGGGCCCCGGCGGTGGTCTTCGAGAGGACGTTCGCCCCGACCGCCGGCCCAAATGCCGGACCGGTCGTTGCGCCGCCAATGTTGAAGGCGACGAAACAGGCAATGACGACGCCACCGATGAGAAGCGGATCCGTCATGCGTTGAACGTTCAACGTTGGAGAACCTGTTTGGCGGAATGTCTGAGGCCACCCCGGTGAGTACTCGGTCACTGCGTTCCCAGCGCTGCGACTTCGTGGATCTCGTGCAGAAAGGCTTCTGCGTTCGCCCAGTAGCGCCGCTACAGGGACTCACTTGAGCGCCTTTCTTGCACTTCGCTCACTGTGTCTCGGCTTATCATCCATCCACCAAA
>PXSY01000023.1 GCA_003023125.1 Bacteroidetes bacterium QH_10_64_19 | reverse complement strand
ACCGTGGTCATCGCGTGGTAGTTCACGATGAAGTAGTAGGCCTCGTGCTTCTCGAGGAGGTCGATGTGCTGCCGAATGGCCCCGAAATAGTTGCCGAGGTGCAGGCGGCCGGAGGGCTGAATGCCGGATACGACGACCGTTTCGTCGGGGGGGTCGGCGTCGGTCGGAGAGGCGGTATCGGGGGGGTCCATGGAATTTTGTCCGTTGGCGTTGGGCGTTGATCTTCAGTGGTCGGGAGCAGGCTCAGGAAGGTGTGCCTTCAGGGAAGAAAAGTCCTGAGTTGATGAGTCATGAGTTACGGGTCATGAGTCACGAGTCATGAGGGTGTCAGGGATGGAATCTTCTCACTTCCGATTGGTCACGCTTGATAGACGAAATACGCAACGCGAGAATTTGGCGAGGCGCCCAGAACTGGTATGCCAGCGATCGCTTATCCGCTACCGAATAGTGGCCTCGGCACGCTCGATCAGGTCGGAGAGCAACGCGAGGCGCTCGCTGCTGTTGCTCTCCACGGCTTCGAGGAGGCCGCGGGTGCGCATCTGGTGTTCGACCTCGTCGAGTTCTCGCGCCAGAGCGTCGTTGAACTCGGTTTCGAGGGTTTCGAGCCGGGCGAGCATGTCGATCTCATCGTCCCCGAGATCGAAATCGCCCGGTTCCAGGTCGGTGCCATTCTTTGGCGTGCCGCCGCAGCTCAGCACCGTTTCGGACAACTTCCCGACGTCGACCCGGGCCGTCTTCTGCACCCGCTGGAGGGCCTCGGTGACGGCGGCGTCGCCGTGGGACCGAATGACGGCCTGGTAGCTGTGGTTCAGCTTCAGAAACTGCAGGATCAACGGGTTGAGCCGCTCGACGGTCTCGGACCGGGTAATCGTTTTGCCGGCCCAACCGCGATTCAGAATGGCTTCCTTGATCGGGTTCGGCATGAGGGAGATCGGTTACGGGTTCGGGGGAAGGAATGAAAAGAGGGCACGGGACCCTTCGGCCTGTCCTACCGGTAGCCCGGGGCGAGGTTTGGGGGGCGGCCCGCCTCGACGACGACGTTACAAGAGGCCGTCGGCGGCCACGCGCATGGCTTGGCGCAGGGCGGCGGCTTTGTTCCAGGTTTCCTCGTACTCCCGGGCGGGGTCGCTGTCGGCCACGATGCCCGCCCCGGCCTGCACGTAGGCGGTGTTGTCGGTCACGACCATCGTGCGGATGGCGATGCAGGTGTCGAGGGTGCCGGAGTAATCCACGTAGCCTACGGCCCCTGCGTAGATGCCCCGGCGGGTCGGTTCGAGCTTGTCGATGATTTCCAGGGCGCGCACCTTCGGGGCCCCACTGACGGTGCCCGCGGGGAAGCAGGCGGCGAGCACGTCCATCGGGCCCCGGTCGAGGGCGAGGCGGCCCTTGACCGACGACACGATGTGCATGACGTGCGAGTAGCGCTCGATGTAGGCGTACCGGTCCACCTCCACGCTGTCGTACTGGCAGACCCGCCCCAGGTCGTTGCGGCCGAGGTCCACGAGCATGAGATGCTCGGCCCGTTCCTTCGGGTCGTTCAGGAGCTCGTCGGCGAGGGCGTCGTCCTCGGCTTCGTCGTCGCCGCGAGGCCGCGTGCCGGCGATGGGCAGGAGCTCGGCCACCCCGTCCTCCGCTCGCACGAGCACCTCGGGCGAGGAGCCGACCAGGGCGTGGTCGGCCAGGTCCAGGTAGAAGAGGTACGGGGAAGGATTGACCTGTCGCAGGGCCCGGTAGAGGTTAAAGCGGTCGCCCTCGAACTGCGTCCCGAACCGCTGGGAGAGGACGACCTGAAAGATGTCGCCCCGCTCCACGTGCTCTTTGGCCGTGCGCACAGCGTCTTCGAACACCGGACGCTCGACGTTTGACGAAAGCTCCTCGTCGGTCCATTCGACGGGATATGGGCTCGGGGTGGGTCGCGTCAGGCTGTGCTCCAGGTCCGCAAGGCGCGTCTGCGCATTTCTGTAGGCGGCCGTCAGGTCGGTGTCGGCGTCGACGAAGGCATTGGCGATCAGCACGAGCTGGTGGTGGACGTGGTCGAAGGCCGCGACCGTGTCGTAGAAGCACCAGACGGCGTCGGGCAGACCGAGGTCGTCGGGCGGGGCGTCGGGCAGGTCCTCGACGAGCCGCACGGCATCGTAGCCCAGGTAGCCCACGGCCCCACCGCGGAGTCGGGGGAGGTCCGGGAGAGTGATTTCGGCGTATCGATCGAGGTACTGATCCAATACCTCAAAGATGCTGCCGTCGGGGCGATCGAGCTCCTCTTCGGGGCCCGGCGTCCGCCGCTCCTCGACCTCCACCGACGCCCCGAAGTCGGTCGCCCGCACGATCCGGTAGGGGTTGCGCCCGAGAAACGAGTAGCGCGCGAGTTTCTCGCCGCCCTCCACGCTTTCGAACAGGAAGCTGTAAGTCGATTCCTCGCGGAGGGAGAGAAATGCCGAGACGGGGGTCAGGAGGTCGGCGCTTCGCCGGACCGACACCGGCACCACGAGACGATCCCGTCCCTGCTGGCGGGCGGCCTAAATGTGAGAGCGAAAGTTGTCAAACGTCATCTGCCGAACGAGCCGAATCGAAAGGCCAAAAGAAAAACCCGCTGCCCTCGAGAGCAGCGGGTCCAGAGCCAAACAGCACAAAAGCGACTGCGCCCATCACACGCACAGACGGCCCTGGACCCTGAGAGGGGGCCACCAGCGCCAGTTCTGTGTCGTGGAAGGAGCCGAGTAGTTCATAACACTAGCAAGGGTACGGGACAGCGTTCTCCCGGTCAAGGGCCTCGGGGCCCGGACGGAGGCTGCCTTACAGGCTCATGCCGGGGCGGCCCGGATAATTTTTGACCGGAGCCCCCGCTGCGAGCACGTCGTTTCGCGTGTCGGGACCAGCCCCGTCCCCTCGAGGTGGGGGCGCACCCGGACCGGACGGGCCCCGCCGAAGAGGGGGACGAGGGCCGACGCCGCCGACGCCCAGGCCCGCTCGATCGGCCGTCGGGGGGAGGCAAGATAAACGAGGACGAGGCGACCGGTGGGGCGGAGAACCCGGCGCATTTCCCGGAGCGTCGGGCGAATGGATGGGGTCGGAAGCACGTCGATCAAGTAGCTCGAGAAGAGCGCGTCGAAGGTGTTTTTCGGATACGGGAGGGCCGTCGCGTCGTGCGGCACGAAGCGGCCCACCGCGACTCCGATCGCCCCGACGTTCGGTCGGTCCTCGGCGGGTTTCTCGTTCAGACGCCCGACCCCGCACTCCCCCCGGCTGCGGACCTCCACGACCGCTGGAACGTGCCCACCGCCCGCGCCCCCACCGACGGTGAGCGGAGCGACCTTGACTTTGCCTGGCGGGTGGCGAAGCACGTGAAGAGCAACGCCATCGTGTACGCGAAAGACCGGGCCACGCTGGGGATAGGGGCCGGACAGATGAGCCGGATCGACGCGTCTGAACTTGCGGTGTTCAAGGCGCAAAAGTCGGAACTTGACCTTAGCGGCTCCGTGGTAGCGTCCGACGCATTTTTCCCATTTGCCGACGGGCTGGTCGCAGCGGCGGACGAGGGGGTCCGGGCCGCCATCCAACCCGGCGGGTCCATCCGGGACGACGACGTGATCGAGGCCGCCGACGAGCGAGACGTGACCATGATCCTCACCGGTCGTCGTCACTTTCGGCACTGAGCCCGCGTCGTCCACGTCCCCATCTCGCTCGCCAGCGCTCTGGTCCCCCAACAGTTCCCCAGAAGTCTACGTGTTCCCCACAGGGCGGCCCCACGGCTTTCAGGCCTGGTTGCCTTGACACCTCCCTCGCCCCATTCGGCCTCCATCACAGTAGCATCGATGTTTTTCAACTTCTCGCAGGACGTCGCCATCGACCTGGGCACGGCCAACACGCTCGTGTACATCCGCGGCGAGGGGATCGTCCTCAATGAGCCGAGCATCGTCGTGGTCGACTCCGACACCGATGAGGTGCGCGAAATCGGATTCGAGGCGCTCCAGATGCACGAGCGCACCCACCAGGATATCGAAACAATCTGGCCCCTGCGCGACGGCGTGATCGCCGACTTCAAGGTGGCGGAGGAAATGATTCAGGGCCTGCTCCGGAAGGTGAAAAACAACTGGCTCACCTCGATCCGGAGCATGGTCGTCTGCGTCCCGAGCGGCATCACAGAGGTGGAGAAGCGGGCCGTACGCGACTCCGCGGAGCACGCCGGCGCCCGAAAGGTCAACCTCGTCTCCGAGCCGATGGCCGCCGCGATTGGCATCGGGCTCGATATCACAGAGGCGGTGGGCAACATGGTCGTAGACATTGGCGGGGGCACCACCGAGATCGCCGTCATCGCCCTTTCCGGCATCGTGCTCGACGAGTCGCTTCGCGTGGGGGGCTCGGAGCTGGACAAGGCCATCGTCGAGTACTTCAAGCGAAACCACAACCTCCTCATCGGCTCCCGTACGGCCGAGCGGATCAAGTGCGAGGTGGGCAGTGCCGTCGAGCTGGACACCGAACTGGAGCTGTCGGTGAAGGGCCGCGACCTCGTCAGTGGCGTCCCAAAAGTCCGCACCATCTCGTCGGTAAACGTGCGGGATGCGCTGTACGACAACCTCGAGCAGATTAGCGCCGCGGTCCTCCGCACGCTCGAACGCACGCCTCCCGAACTCGGCGCGGACGTCCTGGAACGCGGCATTATGATGACCGGCGGCGGGGCCCTCCTCGAAGGCATCGACCAGATGCTCCGGGAGCGCGTCGAGCTCCCCGTCTATGTGGCCGAGGATCCCCTGAAAGCCGTCGTCCGCGGCACCGGCGAAGTGCTCGAAAACCTGGAGGACTACGAGCGCGTCTTAACCTGACGGCGAGCGCCTCTCCCCCGCCTCGCTCGTCCCCCGTCGGCCTTCTGAACCCTGACGCCCCGCGCCGATGGCCTCGAACAACCAGCCCGGCGATTGGCTCCTCCTCAGCACTCTCCTGCTCGTCGCAGGTGGGGTCATGGTCACGCAGAACCAGCCCCTGCTCCGCACCGTCCGGACCCACGCGATGGGCATGACGGCGCAGGTCGAAAACACGTTTGCGTGGATGGGCCAGTACCTGCAGGCCCTCAACCGCAATGATGAGCTCCGCCGCGAAAACATTCGTCTGTCCAGCGAGGTCGCCCGGACCCGGGCCGTGCGCCAGCGAAACGACGAACTGGCCCGCCTGCTGGAGCTCACCGATTCGAGCGAGGCGCCGGTCCGCGCCGCCCGCATCGTGACGAAGGACATTTTCCAACAGGACAATTCCTTGACGCTGGATGTGGGCCGGGCCGATGGGGTCACCGAGGGCATGCCGGTGGTGCACGAACAAGGAATCGTGGGCACCGTCGTGCTGGCGAACGAGAAGTACGCCCGCGTGATGCCGTTCCTCAATACCGACTTTCGGGTCCCCGGGCTCATCCAGCCCGTGCAGGCCGAAGGCATTGTGCGGTGGGACGGCGAGCAACTCGACCGACTCCGGCTCGACCACGTCGTGCAGACCGAGCCCGTTAAAGCGGGGCACCAGGTCGTCACAAGCGGACACAGCGACATCTTCCC
>PXSY01000022.1 GCA_003023125.1 Bacteroidetes bacterium QH_10_64_19 | reverse complement strand
CCCTCGCCTCGTGGACGACAGCAACGATTGCCGGGGTCCTCGTCGGGTAGGAATCTACGCTACCGTTTTCCGGGCCGGAGACGCCGTCCGGTCGTCGAGGGAGGCGAGTGGCTCCGCTCAGTTTCGAGGGGCCGGGAAGGGAACCGAGAATCGCGTCCACGACTGAACGGGCTCCCACTCCTGACCGTCCAGCACGTAGGCCGGCTCCCAGCTCGTCCTCGTGGCGGCATTCATGGCAATGGCGTCGAGGGTCGGGTGGACGCTCCGTATGGCCTCCACGGCGTCGACGGCCCCGGACGTGTCGATGTGAACCTGAAGCTCCACCTCTCCACTCGCCTCCTCGTCGGTTCGGAGGGAGTCCGGATACGTGATGTTGGAGGGCGCTTCCTGGCGCTGTGGCTCGCGGAAGTACTCCGTGATGGCCTCGTAGGCCTTTTTCTTGTTGCCCTGGAGGAGCTGTGACTTGAGCTTCCCCTTATCTGTCATGACCTCCCCGCTGAGATCGGCGTTCTCGACCTTCGGCCTGGCATACTCCTCGAAAAGGGAGTCTACAGCCGTCGGGTTGTTCCGGTACAGTTTCACGAGGCTCCCCTTGATTGCCGCCGTGAACTGCGTCTGCGAGACGTTGGACCCTGGGGCCACCTTTTGAACCCCCCCGGTCACGCCCATCACATCCAAGTCTTCGAGATTGCGGAATACCTCCGACGTGTCCACCCCCTCCTTCCACATGCGCATCTCTGCCGTTTGCCATCCGGAAGGCGGAGCTGTCGGGTCTCCCCCGCCCGAGCACCCAAGCACGAAAAGGAAGCCAGTGAGAATCGTAGCAATCCAGCGCGTCGAAAACATAAGTGCGAGTTTGGTTGGGTGAATGGGATCTGTGCTGCGATGTAGCGCCGAGGAACGGGTGCGCTCCCCCTCGGTCTGCCGGACGCGGGTCCCCTGCTTCATTCGATGAGGACGGGCGTTCCCTCCTCCACCACCGACCAGAGCACGTCCATGTCTTGATTCCGGACGGCTACGCAGCCATGGGTCCAGGTGGTCGCGTCTCCCGTGCCGTCACCGTGGATTTCGATCCAGCCACCGAGGTCTGTATTCATGGGGGGAATCCGGAACTCGTCCTGCGCCTGCTCAATCGCCTCGTACTGCGACTGAGAGATGAGTCCCTTCTTCAGTCCTTGGCGTGCATCTTTCACCGTAGGGTAATTGAGCACGAGGGCTTTGTAAAATCGGCTCTCAGAATTCCTGTGGACGACGTGGAAGGTGCCCTCGGGGGTACGCCAGTGGTCGCGCTTCTGGGGTCCTCCCCTCCGTTTTTTGTCGGCAAAAGCATTGTAGCCGAGGTCCGCCTCGAAGGTCTTGATGAGCTCGGCGCCCCGATACAGGTGGACGCGGCGTTTTTCCTTCGACACGCGGACCCAGACATTGGAGAGGGCCGAGGCCGGCATGAAGCCTTCCCGTCCCTCATCGGTACGGACCCGACACCACTTGTCTTCGCACCCGAGACGGCGAACAGGCGTGCGCACCGAGAGCCGGGCCACGGGCGCCGTTGAGTCGCTCCGATTGTAGAGGATCGAAGCGTCTCCAGCCACGTAGAAGAGCGGATCGTCCCGCCAGACCATTCCGGCATCCGTCGAAGACGAACGATACTTCGCCCCGTCTTTCGGGGTGGACGAGGCTGCCACCGGGGACTTGAGAGACGTGCTGTCCTGTGCAGGGGCCGTCGGGATTCCCCCCATCAGCCCTGTCACGAGGAGCATCCAGCCGGTGATGCACACGACTGTCCGAAGGACCGATTCCCTCATCGTGACGTCATTTTTGAACAATTGTACGTTGTGCCTATGCCGGTGTACGGAAGCCACGGCGTGCGTTCCCTGGGACTCAAGAACGGAAGGAACTGTGCGTCATTCAGCGCTCGTTTCGGCGCCGGCAGTATCGGTAAGCCTCGATCGTGCCCTCGACGGCCGGATTCTCGGTGACGTGGTCGACCTGTGCCCGAACGGCCTCCTGGGCGTTGGCTGGGGCAAACGAGGTGCCAACAGCCTCGAGAGCCGACAGGTCCCCGTCGGTGTCTCCGATGTAGGCAATCTCCTCCAGTTCCAGCCCAAGCGTATCGGCCAGCCATTCCAGCCCGTGCCGCTTCGTGATCCCCTCCGGCACCACGTCTACCGAGTTGTCGGTCGTGAAGACGTGCAGCTCCAGGGCGTTCTCCTCGACGAACCGCTCGACGCGCGGACGCAGGGGTGGGATCTCGTCCTCGTCGGGCGTGACGACACCTGCCTGCGTGCGTTTGGCGTGGTCGAGCATTAGCCCGGTTCCCGGGATGCATTCGGTCACGAACCACTGCCGTACCGTCTGGAGCTTGGCCTACCGTCTGGAGCTTGGCCTCCACCTCATCGGTGAGGCGCGGGCTCCAGGCCGTCTGGGCCGCCACGGGGTCGAACCGTCCGCCCCCGCTCTCGAAAAGAACGGGCGTGGACACTCCGAGTACCTGCGTGAGGGCCTCGACGTATGGATAGGGACGCCCGGAACAGATTGTCAGGGCCGGGGCCTCGGGGACGTCGCTGGGGCGGCCCGCCGCCTCGGCGTAACTGCGAAGGGTGGCTAGGCCGTCCAGGTCGTACGGAACGTACGGCTGCCCCAGACATCCGTCAATGTCGGTCACGAAGAGCTCGATCATCTCGGATTTTGGGGTAGACAGCCGGAACGGTGAACAGTCGGCGCTCCCTCCTCCAGTGCTATTCATCGTCCGCGAACGAATCTTCCATCGCCTTTACGATCTCGTCGGAGATGCCCATGCTGGAAAAGCCGCCGTCGTGGTAGAGCGTCTGCATGGTGACCATGCGCGTGAGGTCGCTGAGCAGCGTCACAGCATAGTCGGCACACTCGTCGGCGCTGGCGTTGCCGAGAGGCGCCACGCGCTCGGCAAACTCGTACATCGCGTCGAAGCCGTCAATCCCGGCGCCCGCGGTGGTTTTGGTGGGGCTCTGCGAGATGGCATTGATGCGGATATTGCGCTCGCCCAGGCGGTAGCCGAAGGAGCGCACGATGCTTTCCAGAAGGGCCTTTGCGTCGCCCATCTCCGAGTATTTCGAGAAGATGCGCTGGGCGCCGATGTACGTCATGGCCAGAATGGACCCGCCGTCGTCGATCGTCTCGGTGTCGAGGGCGTGATTGATGATGCGATGTAGGCTCACGGCCGACACGTCGAGCGTTTGCTCGTACCAGTTGTAGTTGAGGTCCTCGTAGGGCACGTCCTTGCGCACGTTCACGCCCATCCCGATGGAGTGGACGATGAAGTCGATTTTGCCGTACCGATCGTTTACCTCGCCGAAGAGCTCGGACAGCTCCTCGTCGTCGGTGGCGTCGGCCCAGATGATGGGATTGTCGGTCTCCTCCGCCAGCTCGTCGAGGGAGCCGAGGCGGCGGGCCACCGGGGCGTTGGAGAGCACGAAATCCGCCCCCTCCCGATGACAGGCCTGTGCAAGCGACCAGGCGATGCTGTCTTCATTGAGGGCCCCGAAAATGATTCCCGTCTTTCCGTCGAGCAGGTCGTAACCGTCCATAATCGGGTAGCGGTGTCAATTCGTAGACGTGGAAAAGGCAATCTCAATTCGTTTCCTCAGTGAAACGTGACTCGTGAGACGTGATTCGTGACAGAGCGTACTCATCACTCCTCACGCATCACTCTTCACAGCCGCACATCGTCCATAGGAGCGAGGTGGTTCAGCAGCGGTTCGTGCACCCGACCGTTGGTGGCACACACCTGCTGGTCGAACAGCGGCGTGAGCCCGGCAGTGTTGCGGTAGTCGGTCACCCGCCCCCCGCCTTCGCGTACGAGGAGAATGCCCGCCGCCACGTCCCAGGCCTGCAGACCGGTCTCGAAAAAGCCGTCGAAGCGCCCGCAGGCCGTCCACGCCAGGTCGATGGCCGCCGACCCGTGCCGCCGCACACTGCGCGCATCCGGCAGAATGTCGCCCAGGACGTCCAGATATATCTCCGTGTGCTCGAACCGGCGATACGGAAACCCCGTCGCGAGGAAGGCGTCCCCAAACCCCTCCGTTCCGCTGACGCTCGCCGGTCGCCCGTTCACCTGAAGGCCGTGTCCCGCCACCGCGGTAAAGAGCTCCTCGTGCGACACGTCGAGCACCACCCCCGCCACGATGGCATCGTCCTCCTGGAGGGCCACGCTCACGGCGTAGGGCGGCACCTGATGCATAAAGTTCGTGGTGCCGTCGAGGGGATCCACGATCCAGCGCCGCCCGTCGACGCCCGCAGGGATGGCGTCGGGCCCGTCGCCTTCTTCCGCCAGCACCGGGTCCTCCGGAAAGGCCTCGCGGAGCGTCTCGAGTGCGGCCGCCTGGGCCTTCTCGTCGGTTTCGGTGACGAAATCGTTTTTCCCCTTGGCCCGCACGTCGTTGAGCGGACCGGCCTGGTTGCGAATGACGACAGCCGCCGCCCGGGCCGCTCGCACGGCCCCGTCGAGGGCAGCGTCGTAGGGCGAATCGTGTGATGGGGTCTCCATCTGGGCAACACCGATTGGGAGTGGCGGGCGGGACGCCGAAGACTTCGCGAAGCCCGCTGTGCGATCCGAAACTTTCGTCCGGTTCTGTGCTAGCGGTACCGGATTGCGTGCAAACATATAAACCGGCGATCACGGATGCAGCCCTTCTCCGCCAAACGCGCCCGTTTTTTACACGTGGTTGTGGGCGGGCTGCTGCTCGTCGGGATTTCCGTCGGGGGCGGAGGCTGCAACAGTCCGGCCCCAGCGTCCGGCACGTACGCGTCGTTCGGCACCCTCGACACGATCGCTACGACGGAGGCCTCGCGCGACTCAGTGCTTGCCGTGCTCGCCCGAATGGACCGGGCCGCGTTCGACTCGGCCTTCGCCAAACTCCCCGCGTACGCCATGACCCGGCACGTCCGCACCGAGCAGCTGGACACCACCGGTGCGACGACGGCGTACCGCACGCTCACGCTCCGATACCCGTCGGGCTCGCAGAGCGGCACTGTCCAGCGGGCCGACTCGGGCGGTTCGTTCCGGGCGGGCGGGATGCTGTCGGGAATTACGCCCGCTCAGCAGCGCACGGAACGGCCCGCAAACCTCGCCGCCCAGACGCTCCCGGACGATCCGGCGTACCTCGCCCCCCGCACCCAGGAGGCCTACCGGTACGCCCTTCGGCGCGACTCGCTGCTGGACGGCACCCCGGTGTTTGTGGTGGAGGCGAAGGCGCGCTCGGACGAACGGGGGGCGGACCAGGACATTCGCTACGCCCGCCTCACGATCGATCGGGCATCGCACGCCCTCGTGGGCTTAGCCACTACTCGGTCCAGTCGCATTCTGCTCTTTCGCGAACACAGCCAGATCGCCATCCGCCTGCGCCGTGCGTCCAGGAACTTGGGCTCGGAGACATGGGTGCCGCGCCTCACTCGCTTCCGGGCCGTGGTGGACGTGCCGTTTCGCACCCCGCGCCAGTTTCGTACGGTGTCGGCCTACTACGCATACGAACATCGATGACGCCTCCATCAAGTTCGTAACGCGTGAAGACGTGATGCGTGAAGACGTGATGCGTGAAAAGCGCTGTGGCCCCACCTGGGGCGACATTACGAATCCCGTTTCACGAATCACGAGCCCTGACGAAGCCGCCCCGTCCGCAAAATCACGACTTGCACAGTTTCCTGCTCATGTCCCTCCCACTCGTCGAGGACGTCCAGGACCGGCTCTCCACCGACCGCCTCGGGGAGCCGATGCGCGGCGTTGAGGAACTCGGCTCGACGAACGAGGCGGCCGCGGCGTGGGCAGAGGACGGGGCGCCGGACGGGGCCGTGGTGCTGACGGAGTACCAGACGACGGGCCGCGGACGGCACGGGCGCACCTGGACCGCGGACAAGGGACAGAACCTCCTCTTTTCTGTCGTGCTCCGTCCCGAGTTGACGCCCGACCGGCTCAGTCTGATCACGGTCGCCGCCAGCGTGGCCATCGCCGAGACGATCGAGCAGTTTGTGTCGCCCTTCCGGGCCGGCATCGAATGGCCGAACGACGTGCTCCTGGACGGCCGAAAGACCTGTGGCATCCTTCTAGAGTCTTCCCTCGCGCCGCCCGACGGCGATACGGTGGTCATCCTGGGTGTTGGGCTCAACGTCAACCA
>PXSY01000021.1:2113-4947 GCA_003023125.1 Bacteroidetes bacterium QH_10_64_19 | reverse complement strand
CCTTGACCTGGAGGTCCGATTCGCCGGTGCCGAGGACGAAGAAGTCAGCCATACTGCTGACGTCTCGAAGGTCCAAGACCGTAATGTCCGAGGCGCGCTTGTCGGCCATCGCGTCGACGGCGCGCGCCGCGAGCACGGGACTGGGATTGCTGGGGGTCCGGCGAAGGGACGGGTCTGCGGACGAGGTCTGATTGGGGGAAGCCATATTGGTCAGGACATTTTTGTAGGGAGTGATGAGGAGAAAGAGAATCCGACGATGGCAGGCTACGGGGCTTCCTGGAACGGGCGAAGCTGCTCATAGTCGTGCCCGAGGATGACGGAGGCGTCGAGGTAGTACTGCGGCTTCACGTCCTTGCGGACCCGTTCGGGCGGGATGCCGAGGGCCTCGGCGACGTTGCGGGCCGCCTTGGGGTTGCCGATCCGGTCGATGACGACCGACCGCTTCTGGTCGAAGGACGAGTGGTTGCCCACATCGACCACGTCGAAGCCCTGATCGCGCAGGTACTGCGTCGTGCGCTCGGCCAGATGGTCCACCCCGGCCCCGTTACGCACCTCCACCTGAATGATCGTCCCGACGAGGTCGGAGGTGTCGGCATCGGGACGCTCCGGGGTCGGCCCCGGAAAGAGCGTCCGCGTGGCGAAGGCGTAGAGAAGCACCAGCACACCCAGCCCGCCGACCGCGAGAGCGATGTTTAACAGTCCGTTCGAGAACCGAGAGGACCACGCAGCCATAGGCGCCGGGACGAAAGACCGATTGAGCGACACCGAGCCGCGGCGGGCATTCAGCCGGGGGCAACCGCCAATCGATGCCGGGGCGAAGAGAACGGACTAGTTCGGAAACAGAGTGCCCATAGACGCGGGAGGCCGGCGGCGTTGCATGCCGAAGGGGCTCGCGTACCGTCCGTAGGGGCTCTGCTGAATCTGGACGTGGAGCTTCATGTTCTCGGAGGGCTCGTAGGCCAGCTCCGCATTACGCAGAAAGACCTTCGTCTCCTGGTTGCCGAAAGGGCCATTGTTGGCGAGCGGGTGGGCGACGCCCACGTCGACCCGGGCGGCCAGGTCGGAATTGAACTGCCACCTCATCGAGTTGGTGTACATCCCCATGGAGGTTGCATTCCCGCCGAACGAGGAGAACGACATCTGATAGCTGTGTCCCATTTGGAAGTCGTCGGCCCCGAAGAGGGTGCCGAGGGCATTCGTGGCGCTGGATCCCGTGTCGTACAGTTGGGTCACCACCGAGGAGTTCTGCTTGGCTGTTTCACGGAGCTGAGCTTCGGCCGGGGCCGCGACGCTCAGCATGAAGACGAGACACAAAAGCGGCAGGATTGTGCGCATGGAAGCCTCATTCGTCAGTGCACAGGGACTCAAAGGTGGATTACTGAACTCCAGTCCTAGTACCCTGGAGCGATCGGTTTGTTCGCGCTTCATTGAGGGGCTGGATCTAAGCACTGGGCGGGACGTGCGAAGGGCTGGCTGCCCCCTTGAGGCAATTCGTTATGTGATCGGAAGCGCCCGCGCCATGCTCGTGCTCGGCATCGAAACCTCGTGCGACGACACCGCAGCGGCCGTATGGGACGACGGCACGGTCCGCGCAAACGTTGTGTCCTCGCAGGCCGACCTCCACGAGGAATACGGAGGCGTCGTGCCGGAGATCGCGTCGCGCGACCACCAGCGGCTCATTGCGCCGGTTGTGCAGCGCGCCCTCGCCGAGGCCTCGGTGGAGCCGCCGGCCCTCGACGCCGTCGCCGTGACGCATGGCCCCGGCCTTCCCGGGTCGCTGCTGGTCGGGCTCAGCTTCGCAAAAGCGTTTGCCCGGGGGCTCGACGTGCCGCTCATTGGCGTAAACCATCTGGAGGGGCACGTCTACTCGGTCGACCTGGAGGCGCCTCGCCCCGACCGGCCCTTTCTGTGTCTGGTCGTATCCGGTGGGCACACCGAGCTCGTCCACGTTGAGGACGACTTCCGGCACGAGGTCCTGGGACGCACCCGCGATGACGCGGCCGGGGAGGCGTTCGACAAGGTGGCCCAGCTGTTTGGACTCGGCTATCCGGGCGGCCCGGCCATCGATCGGCACGGCGAGGATGGCGATCCCTGCTTCCACGAGTTTCCGCGGAGCCGGCTCGACGGCTTCGACTTCTCCTTCAGCGGCCTCAAAACATCGGTCCTCTACTACCTGCGGGACAAGTCGGACGCCGAACGGGCGCGCCTCCTCGACACGCGTCTGGCGGACCTCTGCGCCTCGGTGCAGGCGGCGGTGGTGGACGTCCTCGAGGATGCCGTGCGGCGGGCCGTAGCGGAGACAGGGGCCGAACACGTGGCCGTTGTGGGGGGGGTAGCGGCCAACTCGTCGCTGCGCCAGCGTCTCGAGAGCGTGGGTGCCGAGGTCGGAATAGACACATTCGTGCCGGATTTAGACTACTGTATGGACAACGCGGCCATGATCGCGCAGGCCGGGGCCCAGCGCCTCGCCGCCGGATTCGAGAGCCCGCCGGCTTTGGACGCAGACTCCAGTCTGCAGCTGTAGCGCCGGGTGAATCCCGGGTGTGTAATTCCGGGCGTGGGACATCTCGTGCCCCGCTCCGCTCAGAACGTCCGCATCCCATGAGTGCGCGTCGTCAATACGTTCTTGGCGCTTCGTGCTCGGGGTTGGGCGCCGGGGAGACGTGCCCGAGTGTTCCTTGAGGGGGCGGCCGAGACCCTCGATTTCGACTCACGGGCCCAAAAGATTGACCCTACTGGTTCGACACACCCATGCGTTCGTCTCGTCTTGTTGGTCTGGCTGCCGTCCTCCTCTTCTTGGGAGGAGGAATTGTCGGCGTGGGCGGCGCGCTCGT
>PXSY01000021.1:0-2021 GCA_003023125.1 Bacteroidetes bacterium QH_10_64_19 | reverse complement strand
GGCAACGGGGTGGGCCGCGCAAATCAAGTCGGGACACTACCGCATCGCGTCCCACAGTTCTAACTACGAGATGCTCGACAAGCTGCGGCGGGGCCTGCAAGACCCAGTGCGCGTAAGGTTTCTCCCCGGACGGCGGGGCGACGCGCTCGCCGAAACGATGGGGCGGGCCCTCGAACCGAACGCTAATGCGTTCCGCAGTACCCTCCGGGACACGGGCCTTGCCAGGGAGTTAGGAACCACCCCGGATCGTCTTTTTGGGTACATGCTCCCCGATACGTACGAGTTCTACTGGCAGACGCCCCCCGAGACTGTGGTCCGTCGCGTGAAGCGTGCCTTCGACCGGTTTTACGAGCGCGAGCTCGCCGCGTCGGCTGACAGCGCCGGGCTGGCCAAGCGAGAGGTCGTAACGCTCGCCTCCATCGTGGAGAAAGAAGCACTCGTCGACGCCGAAAAGCCGACGATCGCGGGGGTGTACACGAACCGTCTCGACCGCGGATGGCCGTTGCAGGCCGACCCAACCGTGCAGTACGCGCTGGTCGACACAGGAAAAGGTCGGGTCACCCGAGTGCTCCACGAGCACCTGGAGATCGACCACCCGTACAACACGTACCAGGTTCGGGGACTGCCGCCCGGCCCTATCGCCACCCCTTCGCGGTCGAGCCTCCGCGCGGCCGCCCGGCCCGAGCGACACGAGTATTTCTACTTCGCGGCCGACGGGATGGGGGGGCACACCTTCAGCCGGACGCTGCAGGAGCACAACCGGGCCGCCCAAAAGTATCAGCGCCTTCTCGATGAACGAGAGGAGGAAGAATCTGCGCCCGAGACTACGGGCGGTAGGTAAAGCCCACGAGCACGCGGTTACGCTGGAGGGCTTCGCGCACCGTGGGCGACGTGCCACGGTCGCTGCTGTACGAGACAAAACGGTCGTCAAATCGCTCCTGCAGCCAGTTGAGATGAAGGGTCGAGTTCGGCCCGAGGGAGACGCTGACGCCGGCCGAGAGGGAAAGCCGATCGCCGTCTGCAGTGGTGCCGTCGGTGTCCTGGAACGACTGGTCCGTGGGACTAGGCTGGTAGGCCACGCCCGTTCGGAGGGCGAAGGCCTCGGTCTCGTATTCGAGCCCGGCCCGCGTGTTGACCGTCGGGTCGAGCCCTTGGATGTCACAGTTGAGCTCCTCAATTGGGTCGAGCCCCTGCGCGCTGCAGTTGGGGTTCGAGGAGCCGCCGTCCTCCGCACTCACCTCCGCCTGCGTCCAGTCGATGAACGTGGCCCCACCCGCCAGGGTAACGCTTCCGAGGGAATATTGAAATCCCCCGCCCAGGCGCCAGGGGGTGCGAATGTCGTACGAGAACTCGTTGCCCGTGAGGTTGCCGCTACTGAACGGCTCTTCGGGACGGACGCACGACCCGGTTGAGAAGTCACAGTCGAAGAATGTGCGTATCTCCGTTCCGAAGACTTCGTCAACATTTAGCCACGTGGGAGAACTGACGTGCGTGCCGACCCGGAGCGCCTCAGTCGGCTCCGCCGAAAGCCCAATCCGGAAATTCACGCCGGCAAGGTCGGTGTCGACGCGCCTCTCCAATTGCATCTCGTCGAACCCCTCCAGCAGAATATTTCCGTCGAGATCGGTGGCGAGGTAGGGGTCGTATGGACGCTCGGGGTCTGCTGGATCAGCGGGCGGGCAGAGGCCCGGAGACGAGCACACTTGGTTCGTCTGTCCGTTGCCCACGTCTGTTTCTCGATAGAAACGCTCGAACGTATATGAGCCGAACGCAATGTTGAGACCACCGCCCAACATGATGTTTGGGGCGATGGCGGTCCCCACTCCGAAGCTGAGCTCATTCATCTGACCCGACTCCGTGAGGTTCTCCTGCTGTTCGAGGGTCAACTGGTCCGCGACGGCATTACCTTTGGGATCTGCGCCCGGAAAGAAGAACGGACGGGTTCCGTCGTCGAATCGATCTCGCGAGAAGTCAATTGCGCCCGCCTCGTACGCAATCTGAGAGAGACGGGCGTTGTCGTC
>PXSY01000020.1:2898-4249 GCA_003023125.1 Bacteroidetes bacterium QH_10_64_19 | reverse complement strand
GGTGCCGAGGGCGAGAGCACCGAGGGCCCCGGTCTTCAGAAAGTCGCGACGGGTGGTGGACGAACGGTCGTGGTACGAGTCACTCACAGAACGGGTGGAGATTGGTTCACAGAATGCAATGACAGGATACGAAGACCCGAGGACGACTCCAAAGCGCCCTCCCATCGGTTCTGACCACGCCGCGTTACTAAAGCATGATCTCTCCCCCACCCGGTCGAAGCGCGGCACAGGTTCTGAGCGCGGATGGGGGGACGGGACGACTATTCCTCCCCCCCGATGCGGCGCAGTTGCTCGGCTTCGGTGACCACGCGGCGGCTCATGAGGAAACTCGTGAGCATGCTGGTGAGGCCGCCCGCAGCAAAGATCATCGCCATGATGACGAACTGGTAGAGTGCGGCGTACACGGGGTTCGCGCCGCCCAAGATCATCCCCGCCATAACGCCGGGAATCCATACCCAGCCCAGACTTTTCAGCGAATCGACGACTGGGATGAGGGAGGCCTGCACACTGGTGCGCAGGTGACGAGCAAGCACGGCCTCAGGCGGCCCGCCGAGCGCAAGGCCCACCTCAATCTCATCCCGCTTGTCACGGAGTTCGTCTTTGAGCCGGTTCAGGGCGAGGCCGTTGATCTTCATGGCGTTGGCGATAACGAGGCTGCCCACCGGCACCAAGCTCCGCACCGTCGGCTCAATGGCCCCGGCCCAGGTCATCGTGGCGATCACGAGTCCGGCCCCCACGGCAATGGCCAGGAATGACACCTGCGTGACGCCGGGCAGCCCTTCCCCGCGCTGCCGCGAGATCCAGGTCGCCCCGCCCACCATGCCGAGCAGAATGAGCGCGCTCCACGCCACTGGCACCGCCAGCAGCACTCCGATGACGAGCCCAACAGCCACGATCTGTACGAGGCCGCGGGCGAACGCCACGCTGAGTTCCGATTCGAGCCGAAGGCCGCGCTGTCGCGAAAGGAGCACCACGAGGATCGCCGGCACGGTCGCGGCCCCAACCTGGGCGAGGCCGGTCCAGACCACCGGGTCCCGGAGATGGGCGAGAAGATCTTGGAGCATGCGGGGGCCGGCGAGGTGGACACAGGACGATCCAGGTGATAATCGAGCCGGGCTGTCGACTTCAGTTCATTTTCGCGTCGACACGATGGAATCAAGAGCGGCTCCCCCGCTGCGCCGTGCAACGAGGGATGAGAACTGGTGGGACCGACGCCCGGAGCATCGGCGACTGCACTCGTTCGGCGAATCGACCGGAGATTGCCAACACCGCCGCCGCGTCGACTTCCCCTCGTCTGCGGGATGAGAAATTCGCGGCCTCCCCCACAGCCTCGCGGTTCAGGCCGGCTGGC
>PXSY01000020.1:0-2837 GCA_003023125.1 Bacteroidetes bacterium QH_10_64_19 | reverse complement strand
GGGATGGCCGTGCAGCGCATCATGGCCGTCTGCTGAGTGGTCTCATCGTAGCGCTCGATCATCTCGTATACGAGCGTCGTGGGGCGTCCGTCCTGCTCGCCGCGCAGCAGCACGCGCATGAGCACCGCATCTTCGTAGTTTCCGCCCAGGCGCTTGCGCAGCCGCCGCACAAGAAGGTCGCGGTACGTAAGGTGCGTGCGCACCCCGATCTTGCGGTCTTCCGCAAGCCCGAGCCCGAGAACGAAGCGCATCTGATGGGCGTGGCCCGGCCACCGGATGGTCTTGTGGTCGAGGACCTTCACCTCCCCGGCCAGCGTGTCCGTCAGGGTCGACAGACCGCCCTGCGTGCAGAACGCCTCCATCTCGCCGAACGGCTCTTCGAACTGAATGCCCTCTTCTCGGGAAAGGGCATCCGCCTCAACGATCTGCCCGTCGTCAATGAGCTGGGCAGGGTTCGTATAGTCGGAGAGGATCCGCTCGGCAGACCAGGAGATCCGAAATTTGAAGGGCGGTTCCGGGTGCAGCGGCACGTCGCCGACCCGCAGGCGAGCCACTTCGGCGCGATCGATCTGATCGATGCCCCGGAGACATAGGACATTAACGAGCCCCGGGGCGAGGCCGCAGTTCGGGACAATCCACACCCCCTTCTCGCGGGCCTGCTCGTCCAGTGCCCTCTGCTTGTTGACGACGGTCTCGTTGCCGCCGAGGTCGCAGAAGTGGACGCCAACGTCGAGGGCAAGCTCCGCCAGCTCGGGGTTGAACTCCGAGGGGACGCAGCTAATGACGCAGTCGCTTCCTTGTATGATCTGCGACAGCACGCTCGTATCGCGCACGTCGACCTGAAACGAGCGAAGCGACTGGCCGGCGTCTACCTCTTCGTGCAGGTGCTGCAGGGTCTGGGAGCGCGTGTCGCAGACCTGTACCTGTTCTACCTCATCGCTCCGCAGGCAGAGCTCGCGGACGACGGGAGCGCCTATCGATCCGGCACCGAGAACGGTAATCGTCATGTGCAGTCTACCTTCAGCGGGCAGATTCGGAAGAGCAATCGACCGCTACTCGACGTGTCCCCGGCCTTCGAGCGCGCGCGACAGGGTGGCCTCATCGGCGTACTCAAGATCGCCGCCGATCGGAAGGCCGCGGGCGATGCGCGTGACGCGGACGTCGAACGGCTCAAGCAGCTGGGAGATGTAGTACGCGGTCGTGTCTCCTTCCACGTTGGGATTCACGGCAAGGATGATCTCGTCGACCTCCGTGTCGGGCATGCCGTCTTCTTCCTGCGCCCGGCCATTCGCGGACGGATCGCTCTCCTCGACGGTATCCGCATCGGTCGTGGAGGCCTCATCCGAGGCAGGGCCTGCGGCCGAGGCGTCGAACGAGGGGTCGATTCGGGTGGCTAGTTCGTGCACCCGCAGGTCGTCCGGCCCCACCCCGTCGAGGGGCGAGATGACCCCTCCCAGCACATGGTACAGGCCCCGGTACTCGTTCGTCTGCTCGATGGCCGTCAGGTCGCTCGACTCCTCAACGACGCAGATGGTCGACGCGTCGCGCTTCTCGGAGCGACAGATGGGACACAGGTCCCGATCGGCTACGACGTAGCAGTTTGAACAGCGCTGCACATCCTCCTTCACCGCCGTCAGCGCATCGGCAATGGTCTCCACCTCCTCGCGCGGCATCTTCAGCACGTAATTGGCCAGTCGTCGCGCCGTCTTTTTGCCAATCGTGGGCAGCTTCGCAAACTGCTCCACGAGGGTTTCGACGGACTCCGAGGTAAACTGCATTATCGGAATGCGGAATTTAGAACGTGGAGTTCGGAGTGCGGAGCCTGGAGTTCGGAATGCGGAATTCCGCATTCCACACTCCCCATTCCCAATTCGTTAGAGGCCGAGCTGCCCGAGGTCCATGCCCTGCGGCAACATTCCGCCCATGGACTCCTTCATCTCGTTCTGAGCCATCTCGGAGGCATCTTCGAGCGCCTTGTTGACGCCCGCGATGACGAGGTCCTCAAGCAGCTCCAGGTCGTCGGGATCCACGGCTTCCGGATCAATTTCGATGCCCGTAATCTCCTGGGCGCCGTTGGCCGTCACCGTTACCATGCCGCCGCCGGCTTCCGCCGTCACAGTCTTGTCCTTCAACTCCTCCTGTGCGGCATTCATCTTTTTTTGCATATCCATCATCTTTCCGAACATGTCCTGCATGTTCATTCCCTGTCCCTGATTGGCCATAGCAAAGGGGGGTTGGTCTAAATTCGAAGACTTGCGTAGTGAGAAGGCGGCCATTGCCCGCGCTGGTTGCCAGAGACTGGCGGCGCAGGCGGGATGAGCCCCATGATGCGAAGTACGGAAGGGTGCAACGGGCGACAAATGAAACCGATCCCTGTCCGGAAGTCTGTATGTGCGGAAGTATGGACGAGTGGGTGTCGTCCTCCCGAGAGGCCACTATCCTGTATCCGTCGTCCCCCGACCGCGGTCTGCCGTCGTATTACCACACGGGTTCGGCCTCGAATTCGCCAAAGAGCACGTCCAGGGTCGGGTAGATGTCGCGCAACTGCTGGAGCTGCTCGCGGGGACTGAGCGGCTCGTTCGAGGTACCGAATTCCGTAGAGGACTCGTCGCGTTCCGCATCCACGACGAACCGAATGTCGTCGATCGACCGGTCGACGGTGGCGGTCACGTATTGCAGCAGGTCGTGGCGTCGGTCGCGCAGGGAGTCGCGATGGAGCGTCCGGGGCACGGTTACCGTGAGCGTTCCCTCCGCACACTTGACGGGCTCGGCCTCACTCAGCAGCGATCCGAGACTGATGTGCTCGTCCTTTACCGCCTGCACGACCCGCGGCCATT
>PXSY01000019.1 GCA_003023125.1 Bacteroidetes bacterium QH_10_64_19 | reverse complement strand
CGAGGACGAGGCCTGCCAAGGGACGCGGATTGCCCCGCTCGCGCTGGCTGTCGAGGTAGCGGGCGTGATTGAGGGCCCCGTCCCGGTCGACGGTTGTGAAGGCGTTGATCTCATCGTCGCGCTCGTCGATCCGCTCCAAAAACGAAGAGACCAGAGCTTCACAGCTGGTCTCTCCGGCGTCAAGGGCGCGACGGGCAGCGGAAAATGTGGTGTACTCCATGCGTAGAGATGGATTCTGCGGAGATCGGAGCCGGAGGGCGCGGCATCAGGCCGAGAAGGGGGAGCTGTAGGGACGATGCCGGAGAGTTACGACGCCTTCTCGGGGTCCCGAGAACTCGATTCAGCTTGCTGTGGATCTGCTTCGCCGTCTGCGTTGGGGGACGACGCAGACTCTGGGTGCGCGGGCTGCGCCTGGCCCTGTTGCTGCCGTTGGCGCGGCTGCGGGGCGCCCTGCTGGGGGGACTGCGGCTGATTGATCTGCCGCTCCTGACCTTCGGCCTCGATTTCCCGAGAGATCTCATTTGTTGCACTCTTAAACTCGCGGATGCCCTTGCCAATGCCCCGGGCAATCTCGGGAATCCGCTTGGCCCCAAAGACCAACAGGAGGACCAGGAAAATGATAATGAGTTCGGGAAAGCCAATACCGCCCATGGGTTTATCGGAAAAGTTGAAGGAAAGTCAGCGGGGATGTTTCGCCGCAGACAGATCGCCGTCGCTGAAGGACGACGCAAACGAGGCACGGGGAATGGGGGTTCCAGCCTAGGTAGGCAGACTTACACTTCTCCGAAACAGCCGACCGGGTGGCTATGTTACAGGCGAAAATCTTCCGTGCCCTACCCGAGACGACATCCGAGCCTGGCCGAAGGCGGAATTGCACTGCCATCTCGACGGCTCGATGCGTCTGGAAACGATGCTGGACGTGGCGAGAACGGAGGGCAAGATGGACGTGCTTCCGGCCGATAGCATCGACGGGCTCCGGGAGGAGCTCCAAGGCGTGGAAAAGTCCGGCACGCTGGAAGCCTACTTGGCCTGGTTCGGGTACACGATCCCGCTTTTGCAGTCGCGTGAGGTCCTCCGCCGGGCCGCCTACGAACTCGCGGCCGACAACGCCGCCGAAAACGTTCGTTATCTGGAGGTGCGATTCTCCCCCATCCTGCACGTAGAGGAGGGGCTCTCTCTGAACGAAGTAATCGACGCGGTGCTCGACGGGCTGGAGCAGGCCGAGGGGGACCTGGACATCACAACGTCGCTCATTGTGTGCGGGCTCCGCGACCGCTTCGAGAGCGCGTCGATGCGACTGGCCGAACTGGCGATTGAGTATCAGCACGAGGGGGTCGTGGCATTCGATCTGGCCGGGGGAGAGGCGGGCAATCCGCCGAAGGGTCACCTCCACGCGTTTTACCGGGCGCGCAACAACCTGCTCAACCTTACCATCCATGCTGGGGAAGACTGGGGGCCGGACTCCATCCGACAGGCGCTCTTCTACTGCGGCGCCCACCGCATCGGGCACGGCATCTCGCTCCGGAAAGACCCGGAACTCATGCAGTATTTTGCCGATCACCGCGTCCCGCTCGAAATCTGCCCGACGAGCAACGTGGACACGCAGGCGGTGCCGAGTCTGGAAGCCCACCCCATCGAAACGTATGTGCGGTCCAACATTCCGGTGACGGTGAACACCGACAACCGCCTCTTCAGCCGCACGTCCGTGACAGAGGAACTCTGGCGCGTGTACCAGCACTGTAACCTGGAGGCCCGCCACCTCCGCGAGACGGTGCTGAATGGATTTCGGTACGCCTTTCTCCCGTATCAGCGAAAGCAGTCGCTACTCCGCTCCGCCACGAAGGACTTCCCAATGCAGACGACGATGGAGACCCCGCTTTGGTAGTCGAGGGGTGGAGGTACGGAGGTATGGAAGTGTGTAGAGGCAGGGAAGTTGTAGGTTCAGGGCTTCCGTTCCGGCACGGAGGCGTGCCCGCCTCGAATCAGCGAAACAGCCCCGCAAGAATGGGCGAAAGGGGGGCGTGTGAGCACGAAAACACTGCCCTGAATCGAGGCACCGTCAGAACCGAAGCCAAGATGCGACTGCCCTGAGCATGGAGGGGGCGGATTGTTGGGAAGTGTCTTGATGCCTATACTGCAGGGCACCTGATTCGCATTCTACTGCACCTTCCTCTATGGTTCAGACGATTCCGCAGGCCTCCTCGCTGCGCGGGACGGTGTCCCTGCCCGCCGACAAGTCCATCTCGCACCGCTCGGCGATTCTGTCCGCGCTCGGAGCGGGCCGTTCGCACGTCTACAATTTTCCGAACTCGGCCGACCCGCAGTCCACTCTCGATTGTGTGCGGGGCCTTGGCATTGAGGTCGGGCGCAATGAAGACGGCGTTCTCGTCGTCCAGGGACAAGGGCTTCGGGGACTGCGGCCCCCCGACGCGCCGCTCGACTGTGGCAACTCCGGCACCACCATGCGCCTGCTCTCGGGCGTGCTTGCGGGCCAGCGGTTCGGAAGCGTCCTCACGGGAGACGAGTCGCTCCAGCAGCGCCCCATGGAGCGGATTGCCGACCCCCTGGAAGTGATGGGGGCCCGGATCGACCTCCGCAACGGCCACGCCCCCATTCGCATCCGGGCCTCCCGGTCGGGGCTCGATTCGATCGAGTATCGGCTTCCCGTCGCCTCGGCCCAGGTCAAGTCGTGCGTCCTGCTGGCGGGGCTCTACGCGAACGGACGGACAGTTGTCATTGAGACGACCCCCTCGCGCGACCACACCGAACGCATGCTGGGGCTGGAGGTGCAGGAGGTGGGCGGGGAACGCCACATCATCGTGGAGGACGATCACACCGTTCCCGCCGCCAACTGGTCGGTGCCCGGCGATTTTTCGGGGGCGGCCTTCTTCCTGGTGGCCGGTACGCTGGTGCCCGACAGCGAGCTGCACCTTGACGACGTGGGCCTCAACCCGTCGCGCACGGCCCTCCTCGACGTGCTGGACGGCATGGGGGCCGACATTACGATCGAGAACGAGCGGGTCCAGGGCAGCGAGCCGGTCGGCGACATTACGGTCCGCTCGGCCCCCCTCTCCGGAATCGACGTGGGCGGGCGCCTCATTCCCAACCTCATCGACGAGATTCCGGTGATTGCCGTGGCGGCGGCCTGCGCGACGGGCCGCACCGAGATTCGCGACGCCGAGGAGCTGCGGGTGAAGGAGACGGATCGGCTTCACGCCATGGCCCAAAACCTGAAGGCCCTCGGGGCCGACGTGCAGGAGCGGGAGGACGGCCTCATCATTGACGGCAACGGGCCCAATCTGCTGGGGGCCTCAGTCCGGAGCTACGACGACCATCGCATTGCGATGGCCATGGGGGTGGCCGGCCTCGTGGCCCACGGCACCACCACCGTCGCCGACGCGGAGTGTGCCCGGGTGTCGTTCCCGGACTTCTGGGACGAACTCTCGCGGACAGCGTCGTTCTAGATCACGGTGAGGGCTCTGCCGTGGTTCGATCCGTGTCGTCCGTCGGTGCGACATGCTCCAGGGGCTCAAGGGAGGAGGCGCGTCGCGGTAGACGTCCCTGGCGATCCGCCGGGCGAGGAACCGACGGATGCGGTGCAGGCCCCATCCAGGGCATCCCCAGAAGCGCGTAACCGTTAATGTGGACGACGACCTTGGGGCAGAGGCTGAAGCAATTGCG
>PXSY01000018.1:1098-3954 GCA_003023125.1 Bacteroidetes bacterium QH_10_64_19 | reverse complement strand
CCCCAGCCTCGTAGATGCTGTCATCAATGGCCTTCTTCGTCCCACGCACGTCGCTGTGCACCACGGCCAGCACCCAGTGCGGCGGCTCGGTGTTGATCTCAATCGTGTGCCCCTGCCCGAAGACCGTATCGCGCACGGTGCCCTGCTCGTTGAGCAGTTGAGTGGAGGTGGCCATGCGGGAGGCAATGCGGGGCTGGGCCTCCTGGGTGGCGGCGCCGATGTGGGGCGTTGTAAAGACGTTGTCCATCTCGGCGTAGGGGTTGGTCCAGTCCTCATCGGCACTGCCCGGCTCCTCGGGGAAGACGTCGACCGCCGCGGCGCGCACGTGCCCCTCGTCGATGGCTCGTTTCAAATCGGTCGGGGCGTACAGGAACCCGCGGGCGGCGTTGATGAACGCGCGTGGGCTGTTGTCCGGACGGTCGTCCCCGAGTTGGCAGAAATGACTGTAGTCGAGCAGTCCGCGATTGGGCTGGCCCTGCGGGTCTTCCGCCGAGACGTGCACCGTCACAAAGTCGCCCTTCCGGAAGGCGTCCGCCAGGCTGGAGCAGGCGGTCCAGCCTAGCGTGGTGCCCACTTCTTCGGCCACGTCCGACTCGTCGTAGAAGCAGATGTCCATCCCGAAGGCGTCGGCCAGGCGGGCGAGTTGCTGGCCGATGTTGCCGAGCCCGATGATGGAGAGGGTCTTGTTCATCAGTTCGTAGCGGCGCGTGCTGTCCTTTGTCCACCGGTGCTGTCGACCCGACCGGTTGGCCGTGTACAACCGGCGGGACAGTACGATCATCTCGCCGATGACCATCTCGACCACCGACCGGCCGTTGCTCACCGGGTCATTGAGCACGAGCACGCCCTCGTCGGCGCAGGCCGGCTTGTCGACCGTGTCGTCGCCGATGCAACACAGCATGATGGCGGCGAGGTTGTCGGACGCCTGCACCACCTGCTCGTCGACCACGAACTTGCTGCGCTTGTAGATCAGGTCGTGCTGCCCGTCCTTCAGGCGTTCCACCATGGCGTCCTGGTCGTAGCAGTCGGGCTTGGGCACGCGGTCCGGCTCGATGCCCTGCTCGCGCAGGTAATCGTCGAGGCTCGGGTCGGGCTCTTCGAGAATCAGTGCCTTCTCGAAATGGTCGTTCAAAAACCGAGGCTGTTGCGGGTGCGCCATGCGTTTACGACAGAATCAGTGGCAAAAATCGAGGGAGAGCGTGGTGTCGATCAATTAAGACGAGGACCGTCGTCAATTGCAGGAGCCATCCGTAAAAAACGAGGCACGTCTGAGTTGGGACGGCGGATTGAAGACGAGCGTTCCGTGGGGAGGCATCGGCGGGTGCACTGAGGGAACATAGAAGAGGCCGCCGGGCCGACGGGGCGCGGCGGCTTCTCATGGATGGGGACCGCTCGGACAACGGGAGAAAATTTCGGGGAGGCGGAAGGAGAGCGACAGCGCTGCGCGGCGGCCCACCGTCGGCGGTCCGTTACAGCACGTCGCCAATCGTCTCGCCGATGAGGGCGGGGTTCTTGACAACAGTGGCCCCGGCCTCTTCGAGGGCCTCAAACTTGGCCTCGGCCGTGCCGGAGCCGCCCGACACGATGGCCCCGGCATGCCCCATGCGGCGGCCCGGCGGGGCGGTTCGGCCGGCGATGAAGCCAAAGACGGGCGTGTCCATGTGGTCGTGAATGTAGCGGGCAGCCTCCTGCTCGTCGGAGCCCCCAATCTCGCCGATGAGCACGACGCCGTCGGTACCCGGATCGTCCTCGAACAGTTCGAGCGCGTCGACAAAGCGCGTCCCAATCACGGGGTCGCCGCCGATGCCGACGGCTGTGCTCTGCCCAAAGCCGGCCCGCGTAATCTGGTCGACGGCCTCGTAGGTGAGCGTCCCCGACCGCGAGATGAGCCCAATGGACCCGGGCTCAAAGATCATGGCGGGCATGATGCCGACCTTCGTCTCGCCCGGCGTAATGGCGCCCGGACAGTTGGGGCCGATGAGGTGGGCGTCCTGCTTCTTCACGTAGTGATAGGTCGGCTTCATGTCGGCCACCGGGATGCCCTCCGTGATGCAGATGATCACCTCGATGCCCGCGTCGGCGGACTCCTGGATGGCGTCGGCCGCGAAGGGAGGCGGCACGAAGATGATGGACGTGTTGGCGTTCTCGTGCTCCACCGCCTCGGCGACAGTGTTGTAGACGGGCCGGTCCAGGTGAGTCTGTCCGCCCTTTCCGGGGGTGACGCCGGCCACCACGTTGGTGCCGTAATCCAGCATCTGCTCGGCGTGGAAGGTGCCCTCCGAGCCCGTGAAGCCCTGCACCACTACGCGCGTATCGTCGTCGACGAGAATACTCATTCGGTCTTGGAGTGTGGAATTGGGAGTTCGGAGTGTGGAATGGAGGCCCTGGAGAATCGGCCCAGAGATTCGATTTGCAGCCTAATGGCCAATTCGAACAACCACCAGGGACGAGGACGAAAAATAATCCAAAATGATGGGGGCGGCAGCGGCGAGATCTTCGTTTGCACGAGTACAAGAGCCTCGTGCGATTGGAGCGTCGAGTACCCTCGTGATTCGTGAAGCGTGAGACGTGAGTTCTCAATCGACCCAGGGTCTCAATCTTCACGTTTCACGCCTCACGCATCACTCGTCATGATTGCGTCGCCGATCCGAAAGAGCAGGGCCTCGTCGAAGTGAGAGCCGAGGAGTTGAAGGCCCACGGGCAGACCGGGCGTGTCGGGGTGCTCGCCGATGGGGACCGTGAGCCCCGGCAGGCCCGCCAGGTTGGCCGTGACGGTATAGATGTCGTTGAGGTACATTTCGAGCGGGTCGTCGGTCTTTTCGCCGAGCCGGAACGGGGGCGTCGGCGTAGTGGGGG
>PXSY01000018.1:0-1093 GCA_003023125.1 Bacteroidetes bacterium QH_10_64_19 | reverse complement strand
GTGGAGAGGGCGTAGGTGCCCAGCATGATGCGGCGCTTCACCTCCTCCCCGAAGCCCTCGGTGCGACTGCGGGTGTAGAGGGCGTCAAGGGTGCTCTGCTCGTCGTCGAGTTGGGCTTCGAGTTCGGCCACGCGCTCCTCGTTGCCCTGCGTGCGGGCGGCAGAGAGCTTCGATTCGAGCTCCTCCTGGCGCTCGTGGAGGGCCTGCTTCGTCTCCTGCAGGTCCGCCCGGTGGCCGTAACGGATGCCGTCGTAGCGGGCCAGGTTGCTGGAGGCCTCGGCCGTGGCGATCAGGTAATAGGTGGCCACGCCGTACTCCGTATGAGGGAGCGACACCTCCTCGACGGTGGCCCCGGCGTCCTCAAGCTGCTTCACCTGATCGTGCACCATGCGCCGGATGTCTTCATCGAGCCCTTCGGCAAAATATTCGGTGGGGAGGCCCAAGCGAAGGCCCTCCACCCCGGTCCCGAGGGCCTTGGTGTAATCGGGCACGTCGACCGGCGCGCTGGTCGCGTCGCGCTCGTCCTGCCCAGCAATCACGTTAAGCAACGTCGCGGCGTCCTCCACGCTGCGGGTCAGGGGCCCAATGACGTCCAGCGAGGACGCAAATGCCACGAGGCCGGACCGGCTCACGCGGCCGTAGGTGGGCTTGAGCCCCACGGTGCCGCAGAAGGCGGCAGGCTGGCGCACCGAGCCACCCGTGTCGCTGCCCAGCGCGGCGTGGCACATTCCGGCGGCCACCGCCGCGGCCGAGCCGCCCGACGATCCGCCCGGCACATAGTCGAGGTCGTGCGGGTTGCGCACCGGGCCGAAGCGGGACGTCTCATTCGACGAGCCCATCGCGAACTCGTCGCAGTTCGTCTTGCCGATGAAGATGGCTCCGGCATCCCGGAGCCGGTCGATCACCGTCGCGTCGTAGAGCGACGAGAAGTCTTCGAGCATTTTCGACCCGCAGGTCACAGGGTAGCCGCGGATGCAGATGTTGTCTTTGACCGCGAGGACGAGGCCTGCCAAGGGACGCGGATTGCCCCGCTCGCGCTGGCTGTCGAGGTAGCGGGCGTGATTGAGGGCCCCGTCCCGGTCGACGGTTGTGA
>PXSY01000017.1 GCA_003023125.1 Bacteroidetes bacterium QH_10_64_19 | reverse complement strand
TATTTGTACCCGCTCCGATCAAAAACGGCCTTCTCGATGCCCGACTCGTCGGCACGCTCGGCAAGAAGCTCACCGACGGCCCTGCTTTCTTCGGTCGGGGTGTCCCCGTCCACGTCGTCCGCGAGGCTCGAGGCGGACGCCAGCGTGTGCCCTTCCAGATCGTCTACAAGCTGTGCGTAGATGTACCGGTTGGACCGGTACACAGACAGCCGCGGACGCACCGAGGTCCCAAACATGGACTCTCGAATGCTGTCGTGAATTCGCTGTCGGCGTTCAACCTTTTCCTTCTTACCCTTAGGCATAATCGTCGAACGTTCGTGGTCGTACAATCGAGACGAGGCTCCTGCTGGTGAGAGCCAGTCGTGATTCTAGCGGGCGGCTGTCTTTCCGGCTTTGGTGGTCACGTCCTCCCCAACGTACCGCACCCCCTTTCCCTCTCCGTACGACGACGGAGGACGGAGACTCCGGATCTTCGCTGCCACCTGTCCCACCAGTTCCTTGTCGATCCCCTCTACTGTGATAATGTCGTCCTGTCCGCGGTTCGAGTCGACGGACACAGAGACGTTGCTGGGAGGCAGGAAGAAGATGGGGTGCGAGTAGCCGAGAGCAAGTTCAAGGGCCCCATTTGACATCTGCGCCCGATACCCTACCCCGATGATTTTCAGCTCCTTCTCATAGCCTTCGGTAACCCCTTCCACCATGTTCTGGAGGAGAGACCGGCTGAGGCCGTGGACCGAACGGTGCCGTTTCTGATCGGTCGGTCGCTGGACTACCAGGTGATCGTCGTCGACCTCTATCGTCATCTCCGGGTCAATCTGCTCTTCGAGGGTTCCCTTCGGGCCCTCAACGGTGACAACATTTTGCTCGTCGACCGACACGGAGACCTCGTCTCCGAACGGGACCGGGTTATTTCCTATTCGAGCCATAGAGTCATTGGTTCGTCTCGTGCAACAGGAGTGGGCATGCAGGAGCGCCCGTCAACGAGAGCACAGTTAAAATACTTCGGCCAAGACCTCTCCCCCAACCCCAAATCGTCGCGCCTCTTTGTCGCTCATGACCCCCCGCGAGGTTGAAAGAATAGCAATCCCGAGCCCGTTTCTGACCTCTGGAAGGTTTTCTGCGTCCGCATACTCGCGGCGGCCGGGTCGCGAAACCCGCTCCATCTCCCGGATGGCGGGCTGGCCGTACTCATCGTACTTCGGGTACACACGGAGAAGGCCCTGCTTCCCATCGTCAATGTTGAGGTAGTTCTTGATGTACCCCTTTTCGAGAAGGATCTGGGTCATGGCCCGCTTCAGCTTCGAGGCGGGTACGTCCACATAGGTCTGCTCCGCCTGCTGGGCATTTCGGAGGTGGGCCAGATAGTCCGCTACGGGATCGGAAATACCACTCATATAGATCTAAGCTTTGGAGTTCTGATTTTGGATTGCGAAGCGTGGGACTGTGTGCCCCACGGGCCGCAACCGAAAATCTAAATTGCAGTCACCAGCTCGCTTTCCGGATGCCCGGAATCTTGCCTTCAAGGGCCAGCTCCCGGAAGCAAATGCGGCAGACGCCGAACTTGCGGAGGTAACCGCGGACGCGGCCGCACAGTGCGCACCGGTTGTTTTGACGAACCGGGCTCGAATTGCGTGGAAGCTTCTGCAGCTCCACCCACTTCTCCTCTTCCTTCAGCCGCTGCCGCTCCTCTTTATGCTTCTCATATAGCTCTCTGCGCTTTTCTTCGCGGGCGATCCAGCTCTTTTTGGCCATGTCGGCGGTTGTCAAATCTGTCCTATAGCAAATGCACAGCGGTACGGCTCCCTCCTCCCAATTACACTTCGGCCGCTTCTTCGTCTCCACGGCGGACGAAGGGCATTCCCAGCCCCTTCAGCAAAGCGTATGCCTCTTCATCGGTCTCCGCATCCGTCACGAACGTGATGTCCATGCCGTCGATGCGGTCGACACTATCCACGTCGATCTCCGGAAAGATGATCTGTTCATCAACGCCGAGCGTGTAGTTGCCGTGTCCGTCGAAGCTCCGATCCGGGACCCCCTCAAAGTCTCGAATGTTGGGAAGGGCGAGCGTGACGAGGCGGTCGAAGAACTCGTACATCCGCTCCTCCCGAAGGGTCACCTTGACCCCCACGGGCATCCCCTCCCGAACATCGAAGCTCGCAATACTCTTCTTCGCCCGTCGGATCGTCGGGTGTTGCCCCGTGATCTTCCGGAGTTCCTCCACAGCATCGTCGAGCACCTTCTGGTTCTCGGAGACTTCTCCCAGACCCCGGTTGACGGTGATCTTCTTCAAGTTGGGAATTTCCATCGGGTTCTCGTACCCAAACTGGTCTTTCAGTGAGGGTCGAACCTCGTCCCGATACTGTTCCAAAAGTCGAGGAGCGTCGGCCATGGGTCGGGGGAGTCAAAACGCACTATTTCGGGCAACACGTCGGCGATGTCCAGGGAGGCGATCAAAAGCGCTCCGACATCGCAGACGGTGGAAATCGATGATTTATGAATGGGGTTCCCCCTCCACGAATGCTTCACGGCAAGGAGGGTCCCGTCTGATCTACTCGTCAAGCTCTTCGCCGGTCGTCTTCGCGTATCGCACCCACCGGCTCTGTCCCGTTTCCGGGTCCTCTACCTTTTTCCGTCCAATTCGTGTGGCGTCTCCGTTGCTGTCAATCGGATTGACGTTTGACACGTGAATCGGGGCTTCCCGCTCGATGCGTCCCCCTTCCGGATCGGACCGGCTCGGCTTTTCGTGGAAGACCCGAATGTTCACGCCCTCCACGATCACTCGGTCCTCCTCGGGAAAGACCTTCAGGACCTTGCCAACGTATCCGGCCTCTCGGTCCTGTCCCGCGGACTTGGCGGACGTGATGGTCTTGTTCAGCATGACCGTGTCGCCACTTTTCACGTGCAGCTTGCTCATGTCAACGGCAGTTTTCGAAGTTCGAGTATCGATTGGAAGCGAACGTCGAGGCCATGCGGCACTCGGCAGTTGGCATTTGAGAAGGACTAAAGGACCTCGGGGGCCAGCGACACGATGCGCATGAACTGCTTCTCCCGCACCTCGCGCGCCACGGGCCCGAAAACGCGCGTCCCCACGGGTTCCTCCTGGGGGTTGATGAGCACCGCGGCGTTCTCGTCAAATCGGATGTACGTGCCGTCCTCCCGGCGCGTCTCTTTGGACGCGCGCACCACGACCGCCCGACTCACGTCGCCCTTGTTGATCTCTCCGCTCGGAATGGCCGACTTCACAGATACAACGATCTGGTCGCCGATGCCGGCGTAGCGGCGTCCGCTACTGCCGAGCACGCGAATGCACTGCACCTCTTTGGCCCCGCTGTTGTCGGCCACGTTAAGTCGCGTTTCTTGCTGAATCATAGAAATTCCTTCCGGGTTCGGATACAAGTCTCGAGTTCCGCACGGCGGTGGAAACCAGGCTGCTCCGTTGAGATTCCGGTCAGCCTTGGCGTTCCGGCGGCCGTCCGCCGATGGTCTACTTGGCGCGTTCGATGATCTCGATGAGTCGCCACCGCTTGTTTTTGCTGATCGGACGGGTCTCCATCACCCGAACCGTATCGCCTTCCTGGGCCTCGTCGTCCTCGTCGTGCGCCATAAACGTGGAGGATCGCTCAAGGTACTTCCCGTACATCGGGTGCTTCATCTGTCGGCGCACGGACACGGTGATGCTTTTGTCCATCTTGGCCGACTCGACGACGCCGATGCGTTCCTTGCGATCGTTGCGATCGGGCTGGTCGGCCTCCTTCTGATCAGCCTCGTCTTGAGTGTCAGCCTCGTCTACATGCTCGTCGGTGTGCTCTTCAGTCTGCTCCATGGGACCCTGTCAACAATTTGCGCTTCTACGTGGGGCGTTCGTACATCGAAAGTCGGACGGCCAACGCTTAGGACGCCTCTCCAGCGGTTTGCTTCTCGTTGCGAATGGTTTTGAGCCGAGCGATGAGGCGTCGCTTGGTGCGGAGCAACATCGGATTTTCCAGTCGGCCCCGAATGGCGTGCTGGAACTGCAACTCCTCCAGCTCCTCCTCCTCTTCGTCAATGCGCGTCTCAATCTCCGCGATGCTCAAGTCTCGAATCTGGTCGGCATCCATCGTGCTGGGCGGCTTAAATTCAACGATCCCCGAAGGCGACAGGAGCGTGACTACTCTTCTTGCTGGTCTGCGCGCGAACCCGGTCGTACGACGAACTTTGTCTTGATGGGCAGTTTATGCTTGCCCAGACGCAGAGCCTCACGGGCCTCTTCCTCGCTGGCTCCCCCCCCTACCTCAAAAACCACATTGCCGGGCTGCACGGGCGCCACAAAGTGATGGGGCTCTCCCTTTCCCTTCCCCATCCGCGTCTCGGCGGGCGTCTTGGTCTTCGGCTTGTCGGGAAAGACCCGAATCCATACTTTTCCGTCTCGCTTCAAGTAGCGATTGATGGCAACCCGGGCTGCCTCTAACTGGCGACTCGTAATCTCTCCCTCCTCAAGGGCCTTCAGGCCGTAATCCCCAAAACTGAGGCGCGTGCCATTGACGGCGTATTTGTTGCGCTTCAGGCCCTGGTTGCGTTGGACCTTCCGGTGTTTTCTGTCTTTCGGCTCAAGCATGGGTCGTGGGTGCGTGTACGCGTGGACTTATCTCAAGAAAACCTCTCGCGGGAACCAGACATCAGAGTCAAGATCCTTCGCGGTTCTGGCGGCGCTGACGTGGCGATTCCTTCATCTTGCGCTGCTGGGCCTGCACATTCGGACTCAGATCCGGCTTGCCGAGGATCTCGCCCCGGTGGATCCAGACCTTCACGCCGATGGTGCCGTAGATCGTCCGGGCCGTCTCCTGCGCAAAGTCAATGTCGGCACGGATCGTGTGGAGTGGCACGCGGCCTTCCATGTACTCTTCCACGCGCCCCATCTCGGCCCCGCCGAGGCGCCCGGCTGCGCGGAGCCGAACGCCCTCGGCCCCCATGCGCATGGCCGCCTGCTTGGCCTGCTTCATGGCCCGGCGGAACGAAATGCGGCCCTCCAGCTGCTGGACGATGTTCTTGGCCACCAGCGTCGCATCGAGCTCGGGACGCTTGATCTCGCTAATATTAATCTGGATGTCCTTCCCCGTGAGGGTTTCCAGCTCCCCCTGGAGTTTCTCCACCTCGGATCCCCCTCGCCCAATCACGACGCCCGGGCGGCTGGTGTGGAGGGTAAGGATGACGCGCTCCGGCGTGCGCTCGATGACGGCCCGGCTCAGACCGGCCCGCTTCAGGCGCGTGTGCAGGTAGCGACGGACCTCCTCATCCTCGATGAGCTTGTCCTGGAAGTCATCCTCGGAATACCAGTTGGAATCCCACCCCCGGATGACGCCGAGGCGAAAGCCAATGGGATGTGTTTTCTGACCCACGGGTGTGTACCTCGTAGTGTTAGTTCAGAGAGCAACGTGTAATATCGAGAGATTCGGGCCTATGCCGCCGCTTCGGGTTCTCCTTCTTGCACTTCTTCTTCCTCTTGCACTTCCACGACCACCTTCAAGTGGGTCGTGCGCTTGCGGATGGGCGCCGCCCGGCCGCGAGCACGGGCTTGATGGCGCTGAAATGTGGGGCCTTCATCGGCCCGAATTTCCTTCAGTTGAAGCGCCCCCTCGTCAAACCGCTCCTCGTGCTGATCCATCAGGTTGTAAACCGCAGAGCGAATCGTCTTCTCGACGACGCCTGTCACCTTCTGGGGCATGTAATCGAGGATGGCAATGGCCTCGGGCACGCTGCGATCGCGAACAAGATTAATGATGCGGCGCGCCTTCAAGGGCGAGCTCCGAATGTATCGGCGGACGGCTCGTGCTTGCATGTGTCGTCGTACGGTTTGCAGTGGAGATCAAAGTCGCGGGGGCATCCCCCGCTGATCGCGGCGTGGGCGCCGAACGGGCACTATTGCCCAGGCTTCCGAATGCGCTGGTCGACCTTCGCCTGCGAGTGCTCCGTAAACGTCCGGGTGGGGGCAAACTCTCCCAGTTTGTGACCCACCATGTTCTCAGTCACATACACCGGAATGAACTGATGACCGTTGTGAACGGCAAACGTGTGGCCGACGAAGTCTGGGGTAATAATGGAATCACGACTCCAGGTCTTAATGACTTTCTTTTCGTCGGAGTCGTTGAGCGCGTCGACCTTACGCTGCAACTTGTAATAAACGTACGGTCCTTTGCGTAGAGAGCGGGGCATAGGCGTCGGATAAATTTAACTCCTAAAGTGCAGGCGACTCGCAGTGCGAAAACGGCCGGACCTTGAAGGACAAGGCGAGCTACGTGCCACTGCCTCGTTCGTCCGATTCCGAGCGCCGCCGGATAATGTACTTATTCGATTCCTTATTGCGCTTGCGGGTCTTGTACCCCTTGGCCGGTACGCCCGTTCGGGAGCGCGGGTGACCGCCGGACTTCAGGCCCTCTCCACCGCCCATCGGGTGGTCAATCGGGTTCATCGACACGCCACGGGTCCGCGGGCGACGACCGAGCCATCGATTGCGACCGGCTTTGCCAAGATCCACGTTTTCATGCTCCACATTGCTCGTCGTGCCGATGGTGGCCCGGCACCGAGTGGGGATCAGTCGCGTCTCGCCGCTAGGAAGTTCCAGCGTAGCATGCTCATCCTCCTGCGCCGTGAGCTGGGCGTGCGTGCCAGCCGCACGGGCAAGCTGGGCGCCCTTGCCCGGACGCATCTCGATGCAGTGCACCTGCGTCCCCAGCGGAATGTTGTTCAGGGGAAGGCAATTTCCCACTTCGGCTCGGGCCTGCGGGCCATTCATGACCGTCTGGCCAACCTCAAGCCCATCTGGGGCAATGATGTAGCGTTTCTCTCCATCGGCGTACGCGAGAAGAGAAATTCGGGCGGAGCGGTTCGGATCGTACTCGATCGTCTTCACCCGAGCCGGAATGCCGTCCTTGTCGCTCCGCTTGAAGTCAATCTTCCGGTAGCGACGCTTGTGGCCCCCGCCGCGGTAGCGCATGGTCATCCGCCCCTGGTTGTTGCGGCCGCCACTGTTGGTCAGTGGCTCCAGCAGGCTCCGCTCCGGCTCGGTCTCAGTGACATCTTCCTTGTCGTCGACCGAGTACTGCCGCTGGCTGTTTATGGTCGGGTTTCGCTTCTTAATCGACATAGCGCTGGGTCATCGGCAGAGTGAAAAGGGAGTACTGAGACGCACAGGGGGTCGGCTAGATGCCTTCGAAGAAGTCAATCTGTTTTCCGTCCGGATCGAGATCCACGATGGCTTTTTTGAAGCCCGACGTTCGGCCTTCAATCATGTTGCCGTCCCGAAACTGGCGCCGGCGTTTCCCCGGCACGATTTGGGTACGCACATCGTCCACCTCGACGCCCGGGTACCGCTCCTCTACGGCCTTCCGAATCTCGGGCTTCGTCGCGTCGAGCCCGCACATGAAGGAGTACTTCCCCTCCTCCATCTGCTCGGTGGTCTTCTCGGTGACGTATGGGCGAATCAGTACGCGGTTGCTCATGGGTTAGCGCTGCTCGTTGGAATGCAACAGGTTGTCGTCCCCCCAGATGCGTCTCAGCCTGCAAGGTCCACCACCGGGGCCGTCGTGAGGACATTCGTGAGCCAGTCGAGTGCCCCTTCCTGGAGCACGACAACATCGGCATCGAGAATATCGACCGTGTTGATGCTGTTGACCTCCTGTACGTTCACGTGCTCAAGATTCTGAGCACTAAGGTAAATCTCGCGTTCCACATCGGTGGTCGCAAGCAGGATGTCCTGACCGTCTACGCCCAAAAGCTCAAAGAAATCAGTCAATCCTCGCGTGTCGGGGCGGTCCATCGAGAAGTCTTCCACGATGTGAATGTTGTCGTTGTCGGCCTTGTAGGAGAGGGCCGAACGGCGGGCCAGGCGCTTCTCCTTCTTGTTCAGGTCGTGGGTGTAGTCGCGCGGGCGGGCCCCATGGGCACGTCCACCGCCGCGACGAATGGGCGACTGAGCGTCCCCGACTCGGGCATTTCCAGTGCCTTTCTGGCGGTACAGCTTCCGGCCCGAGCCCCGCACTTCGCCTCGCTCTTTCGTCTTGTTGGTCCCCTGGCGCTGATGGGCCTGGATCCGCTTCACGTCCAGCCAAATGATGTGGTCATTCGGCTCTATGTCGAAGACCGACGGATCGAGCTCGACCGTTTCTCCCGAGCCCACCCCGTCTTCCTGGTAGATTTCAACGTCCATGAGTCCGTAGCGTCAACAGTTCGCGGTTGTCCGATGCGATCGCGGAACAGGCTCCGTCTCAGTGTCCCTCGCCCGTCTTCTTGTGGAGCTGTACATACCCGCTCTTCGGGCCGGGGACGGACCCTTCGATGAGAATGGCGTCCTGGTCCTCGAGGATGCGGACCACGCGGAGGTTCTGAATTTTCGTACGCCGTCCGCCAGTCTGACCGGCCATCTTCATGCCTTTGAACACCCGTGACGGGTCCGCCGACGCCCCAATCGATCCGGGGTGCCGCTCTCGGTCCGATTGGCCGTGCGTCGTCATGCCAACGCCGCTGAAGCCATGGCGCTTCACAACCCCCTGAAAGCCTTTCCCCTTCGAGACGCCCACCACGTCGATGCGCTCCTCTTCGTGGAAGACATCTTCCACGCGCACCACGTCGCCGAGCTCTACGTCCTCGTCGAAATCGCGGAACTCAGACAGGACCCGCTTCGGGGGGCA
>PXSY01000016.1 GCA_003023125.1 Bacteroidetes bacterium QH_10_64_19 | reverse complement strand
ATCCACGCCTCCACACCGCCACGCGTAGAGAACTTACAAAGGATAACAAGGTGCCGGGTCTCACGTGGCTCCTGCGGAGCGTCGTGGCATCGTGGTCGCGCGTCAATCCGATCGGATCGATGCCCGACGATGAGCTGGGGGGCATGGTTGCACAGGCCATCCAGGAGAAGGAGGGCGCCCGCGAGTGGCTGACCGAAAATGCGTACGTACCGGACGATCGCGACCAGCCGCTCGGCGAACTAGAGCACGCCTTCCGGCTCAGCCGCGAGGCCTGCCATGTGGGACAGAAAATCAAGGACGCCGTCCGCGACGGCGCGCTGCCGAAGCAGCGACCGCAGCAACTGCTCGACGAGGCGGTCGCCGAGGGCGTCATTTCCGGGGAGGAGCACGATCTCGTCCGCCGCGCCGACGAGGCCCCGGTGCCGCGAGGGGACGGGGCGCCACAATCTGAGGAGGACGTGTCTCGCGACGATTATTCGCCGGAAACGGCATGAGGACGGAGCTTGGGGCACGACGACGGTCCAGTGTGCCGAGTTGAGCAAAAGGTTCTACAGAGTACACCGGCGGGGGTCGGCATTGAGGGCTGGGTGTCGGTGAGAACACTGGCCACACGCCCAGACGCCCACACATTCCGGGCATGGTCGAGAAGTCACTAGCAGTCCAGCGGCCACCACTCGAACTGAATTTCCAGCACGTGGTCGCCCTGTTGAGGACCCCGGATCTTTGTGGTGCTCCGTCCGGTTCACGAAACGTGCATCATCACGATCACTCTAACCTCCCGTTCCACAATGACTGCCGTCGCCACCCGTTCGTACACCGTCGACGAGTACCTGCAGCTGGATGCGGAGGCCGAGGATGAGCGCTATGAGTTCCAGAACGGCTCTTTAATTCCTATGGCCGGCGCCGAGCCCGAGCACAACCAAATCAAAGATAATGTCTCCGCCGAACTCCGAACGCGGCTTCAACCCGAGGGGTGCTGGGTGATGACCTCCGACCAGCGCGTTCGTGTCTCCTTCGGCTACGTGTACCCGGATGTGGTGGTCGCCTGTGATCCGACCTAACGAAGACACGCGGCCGCGCACCCTTCAGAATCCGGAGTTGATCGTGGAGGTGACCTCTGACTCGACCCAGGCGCGCGACCACAGTGACAAGCTGGCCGCGTACACAGATCTCGACAGCCTCCGGGAGTACTGGACGATTGACCCCGAGAAGGCGCTCCTCACCCAGTACACGCGCGATGCCGATGGATGGCGAGTCCACTCTCACACCGCACTGTCGGACACGGTCGAGAGCAACACGTTCAACCTGGAGGTGTCGCTCCGCGATCTATACGCCCTCGTGATTCGGGAGGAGTGATCCGTGGGGTTGACCCGTGATTCCCAAGTAGTCCGTCGCTTCGTAACCAAGGGGCGGCCAATTGAGAACCGGCAACGATCCCTAACGCTCAACGCCAAACGTTCTACCCTACAGCATCACCAATGTGACCGACTCCCCCGCGCATGACCTCCTCGCGGATCATTACATTGTCGTCATCGGGGACGGGTAGGCCTGCGGTCGACGGTGGCTGGAGCGGGACGCGGAGGGCGTCGTGCTCTTGATCGCGACTACCTACGCCGAGACGGGGAGTGCCTACGTGGTGCCCAGCGCCATGTCGAGAGTCGGCATCGTGGCGATGACACGCTCACTGGCGGCGGAATGGGGCGGAGAAGGCATTCGGCTGAATGCCATCGCGCCGGGGCCATTTCCGACGGAAGGGGCCTGGGACCGACTCGTCCCCGACGAGGGTCTGGTGGAGCAGATGAAGGACCGAATTCCCGTGGATCGATTTGGTTCGCCGGACGAACTGGCGGCCCTGGCCAGCATTCTACTGAGCGACCTGACCGCGTACATGAACGGGGAGGTGATGACGTTCGACGGAGGTGAGGCGCTCTCCGCTGGGGGACAGTTCAACATGTTCGCCCGCATGCCGCGGGAGCGGGTGAAAGCGATGATGGGGAAGATGCGTCCGGATTAGGGGACAGGGCGATCGTACATCGAACGTCTCCTGGAGCGATGCAGGCGATGAGGCGGAATGATCTTTGTGGGTTGACGTTGGTGTGCATAGTTTCTATGCATTGAGTTGTTTGTCGCTTAACATTTCAACCGGACTCCCCTCGATCACATGGAATCACTCAGCCTCAATCTGTTTACCGGTGCTGTCGAGGACGTAGAACGCACGCAGTACAAGGTCCTCGCAGGTCTCAAAAAAGCGCGATCGGCATTTGATGCGCAGCGGGTCTACCCGTACCTGGGTCAGCTCGTCAAGCTCCACGGCGCCCTCGTCACTGTCCTGGATCGGACCGAGGAGTTTCGCACGCCCGAAACCGGGCACATTTCGGGAATTGACTGGGACGAAAAGACGGTGACCTATGAATGGCCGGAGCTCGAAGGCACGGAGATGGTTGAGGTCGAGGATCTGATCCGCTGGGCGCTACCGCGCATTCGGGACGCCATCGAAGAGGGAAGGGACGTGTACGAGCACGTAGAAGACAATCTGGAGCTCGAAACGGTGGGCATCATGCCCTCCTACGTGCAGGAGGGCTACCTGATGGTGCCGCACCGGGAGAACGGCGTCCTCCACGTGCTGCGCTACACACTCTCAATCATCGAGGGGGAGGACGAGCGGCATCGGGCGCTAAAGACCACGCACTGCAAAACCGTGTCTCAGGAGAGCGTGGACGTCGACCCGTCGACGATTAAGCTCCAGTTGGTAGAGGAGCGGCGCGATCTTCCCAATCCGGCGACGTACTTCTGTCCGGCGGGGGCGATGCCCGGCGTCAGTGAGGCTGTGCCGCCGGGGCCTCCAGCCGTTCCCGCAGCCGTTCGGCGGCGTCGATGCCGGACGCAAGCGCATCGCCCACCGAGACGCCCTGTCGGTAGTTGCCCGCGAGCGCTAGGCGAGGATGGGTACGCTCCAGTTCGGCCAGCGTCTCCTTAATCTGTCCGTACCCCACGGTGTACTGCGGAATGGCGTCCGGCCAATGGGTGTGGCGCCGGAAGACGGGCATCCCCTCCACGCCCAAGAGCCGATCCAGGTCGGATTCGACGAGGGACTGAAGGGCCGAGGAATCGAGCGTGGCCCGGTCCGGTGCCCGTGCGCCGCCGACGAAGGTGGTGAGCAGGACGTGGTCGTCGGGCGCCCGGCCCGGAAAGAGCGTAGAGGAGAAGATCGTCCCCAAGATGTTCAGGTCGTCCTCAACGGGGGGCACGAGCATCCCGAAGCCGTTGAGCGGATGCTCGATGGCCGCCCGCGGATAGCCCAGCGCCAGCACACTTAGCGGCGGGTACCAGACCTCCGAGAGCGGGTGGAGGTCGACTGAGAGTTCCGTGTCCATCCCCGTCAGCCGAGGGAGCGGGACGGTGGAGACGAGCGCGTCGAAGGCGTGCGCGTCCTGCTCCCCGGGCGCCCTGTCCA
>PXSY01000015.1 GCA_003023125.1 Bacteroidetes bacterium QH_10_64_19 | reverse complement strand
AAGACGAATAAGATCCGGTGCATGGCGGCTGCACCTGTGGTGTGGTCACTGAATCGCCGTACGTACGCAGCCCGAGCCCTGGGGTTTGAAAGGACGGCCGTCGACATTGGGACGCCGGGCGCTACAGGTCGAGGACGACCACGTTTGAGTTTGCGACGACCAGGCGACCGTTCGCGTAGGACAGATCGTGGACCTCGTTGTCGGACTCGAAGACGATGTTCTCCTCCTGGGTGCGCAGGTTCATGGTGTAGACGTGACGTCCCCGGCTGAAAGCAACGCGTTCACGGCCGAGGGCGACGAGGTTTTGGATGTTTTTACGTCGGAAGCGGTCCGTGACGCTCCGTGTCTCCATGTCGATTCGGCACAGGTAGTCCGGATTGCATTCTGCCCGTCGCCGAGTGACGATGTAAAAGTGATCGGCAAAATGGTCGTCGGAACGGTTGGCGCCGCGCGACATCTCGACCTGTTGAACCACCCCCTCGCACTCGCCGAATGCGTTGAATTGCTTCGTCGTGCCCAAACGATAGTTCCAGAGGGTTGCCCGGGTGGGCCCGGTCCTGAGAACGACGTCGGACGTACTGTCGCTGAAGGCAATGCTGCGGACGGGTCGTTCCGTCTCCAGAACCGCGGGGGCGCCGTTTAGTCCGTTGTCCCATACCCGGGCTGCTCCACCCGCGCCGGACGTTTCGCCGACTCCCAGCGCGCCTCCCGGCCCGAAGGCAAGATCGTTGACGGGGGCGGTGGTCAGCCGCGGAGCGTCCGGACGGTCCGCGCCCAGGTGCCAGATGGAAGTGCCGCCCCCGGTCGGGGCCACGGCCAGCCGTGTGCCGGAGCTGTCGAACGCGAGCTTGGGGGGACGGTTGGCTGGGAATGCTGTGTCTCGCACCCGTTCGTCCGTGACCCGATTCCAGAGAACAACCCGACTCCCCCTATCAGGCGCGTTCCGGGCCCCGACGGCAATGTGGGTGCCGTCCGGGCTCAGCGCCACAGTTGTCGCCATCGACTCGTACTTCAGAAACTCGATGCGGGTCGAGGGGACTTGCTCCTGGGCCTGCACTGGAGGCGCAAACAGAAGGGCAGCGGTCCAGAGGAAAAGGACAGGGCCCAGAAGAGATCGGAGACGGGGCGGCCGCCCGAGCAGACTCTGAACGAAATCCACGCCGATCAAAGGAGAATTGTGAAAAAGAACTGCGCCGTTCAGTGGCTCCAGCGTCGGGCGTCCCCACCCGAGACGCGAGCATGATAAGGGTGCTGAGAGAGAAAGTCTACGAATTGTGAAGATGCTTCGTCGCCGCACCAATGCGAACGCTTCTGCATTGGACCCTGCGTTCTACATGCCTCCGGACGGACAAGACCACTAGAGCCTCGAACGCGCGGTGCTGTCCGGGGAACGGTTCCTTTGTCATAAAATTCGCAGGGCGGGCGTGTTGAGTATGCGACCGCACGGTTACCTTCGTCCTGTTCGTCCATCGCACAGACCCCTTTCGACTGCCTGTGAGTATTCTTATCCGCCGAGCGTGTGCTGGGAGGGAGTGCCTCGTACCTCACGCTCGCCGTGCGTCCCTTCTGCGAGGATGTTCGCCTCGTCGGGGTGGTGGGCAACGACTTTCCCGACGAGTATCGTCGGACTCTTGCGGACGGGGGTGTTGACCTCAGGGGCCTGGAGGTCGACGAGGAGGGGGAGACCTTTTTCTGGCATGGGCAGTACCACTACGACATGAACGAGCGAGACACGCTCGACACGCAGCTCAACGTCCTTGCCTCTTTCGACCCCGTACTGCCGGACGCTTACCTCGATAGCGACATTGTATGCCTCGGCAATCTAGAGCCCGGCATTCAGCGGAATGTGCTGGACCAGGTGACCGATCCACAGTTCGTCGTGGCCGACACGATGAACTACTGGATCGAAAGCACTCCGGACAGCCTCCGAGAGACCCTCTCGCGGGTGGACTGCTTTGTGATCAACGACGCCGAGGCCCGCGAGCTGGCCGACGAGCCCAATCTGGTACGGGCGGCACAGCTGATTCGAGACATGGGGCCCGACACTCTCGTCATCAAGAAAGGAGAGCACGGTGCCCTGCTGTTTACCGACCACTCGGTCTTCAGCGCCCCGGCATATCCGCTGGAGGACATTCAGGATCCCACAGGGGCGGGCGATGCGTTTGCCGGCGGGTTCGCCGGGCACCTCCATCGGTCGGAGCGGTTCGACCAGAAGGCACTGCGCCGCGCCGTCATCTACGGAAGCGTCATCGCCTCCTACGCGGTGCAGGAATACGGCCCCGACCGCCTGGTCGATCTGGACCGAGACGCCATCACAGAGCGGGCCAAGGATTTCCGGGAGCTTGCCGCCATCCCCAAGCTGGTCCCCCTCGAAAAACAGCTGGCATAGCCACCTCGATCGGGGCCCGCACCGTTTTTTTCTTTGGCACTCTCTCCACTCCCATGCCCCAGTCCGAGCCCAAGCCCAAGTCCGATTCCCAGGAGTCGCCGCTTGCCGGCCACTCCACGACGGGGACCGTTCGCCTCGTGAACGCGGTCTTCTACGGCCACCATGGGGTGATGCAGGAGGAGCACCGCGTGGGAGGACGGTATGAGGTCGACGTGAGCGTGGGGATCGACTTCGAGGAGGCTGCCCTGCACGATGACCTGACGCGGACGGTGAATTACGAGAAGGTATACGAGTTCGTCCGGCGGCTGGTGACGGAGAATAAGTTCTACCTTATCGAGAAGCTGGCGTACCGCATTGCACAGACCGTCCTCGAAACCTATCCCGACCTGGAGGGGGTGGAGGTGACGGTCCGGAAGCCGAATCCGCCGGTGGGGGGGCCGTGCGATCGGGCCGAAGCGACCTACACGATCGACGATCCGGGAACGTAGCGATGGGGGTCACGAGGAGGGCGAGCCCTCAGGGGTGCGGTACCGGTCGGACTCGGGCGGAGAGGTGAGGGGGGACGTCCCATCGGGGGATAGCAGTGCGGAGGGGGCCACCGATGGGTGCGGACGAGCGACGAAGGTCACGAGGAAATCGTAGAGCAGATTGTCGACCTCCGTCGTGTCGGCCAGGTTGTTTAGCACGCGCTGGACCGTCTCCTCGTCGGGGAGCGCCGTGCGGTAGTATTCGCGGTAGACGAGAATGCGCTCCCGCTCCCGCTCGGCGTCGAGTTCACTGTGGAACTGCGTGCCGTACACGGGCGTGTTGCTGAGCCGGAAGGCCTGGTTGGGTTGATCGTTGTGGGCGAGTTCGATGGCGCTGGGGGGAAGTTCCACGACCCGGTCGTGGTGGCCCATGTTGGCCTGGAAGCGGGCGGGGAAGCGGCAGAAAAGGGGGTCCTCGGCGCTGGCCTCCGTCAGCTCCACCCAGCCGCACCCCAGCTCGGAGTGCTCCGGATCGTGGACCACGCGGCCGCCGAGCGCACGGGCAACGACTTGGTGTCCCCAGCACGAGCCAAGTGTGGGGAGGCGGCGGTCGACGGCGTTCCGGATGAGCTCGTCCAGCGCCTCCGTCCACGGATACGTTTGGGTCGCCGAATACTCGCCGGCGCCCCCAATGAGAAGGGCGTCGGCGTCGTCGAGCAGAGCCGGGGAGGGGTCATCGTCTCCCCGGGCCACGTTGATCGTGTGGAGCTGATCGGGGCGGAGTCGGGCGCGTTCGAGGAAGCAGGTTCGCTCCTGTTTTTCCATACGGGGCGCACTCCGACACTGCACCAGGAGAACCTGACGGGGCGGGGATGTGAGGGGAGAATCCACCATGAAGGAATCTCCGTCTGCCGGACCGTGGGCGCCGACAGGATGCACTGAGTGAGGGAAATAGCGAAGGGCGGCAATCCCTTGTATGTTGCGCAGCCAAGAATGGTTGAGAAGCTGTTTGGTGGATTGATGTTCAGCCGAGACACAGTGGTCGAAGTTGCAAAACGACGCTCAAATGAGCTCCTGTAGCGGAGCTACCGGGCGAATGCAGAAGCCGTTTTGCACGAGATCCACGAAGTCGCAGGCCACAGAACGTCCGCCAAACAGCTTCTGAGGGCCAAGGGCGTCCTGTCGACGTCATTCGGGCGGCTGGGTCAACAGATCCCCAAACTCCTGGCGCAGGGTCGTGTACAGGCGCCGGAGGGGAAGGCCCACTACATTGTAGTAGTCACCGTCGATGCGCTTGACGAAAAGGGGAGCGCTGTGGTCCTGGATGCCGTAGCCGCCGGCCTTGTCCATCGGCGAGCCAGAGGCGACGTACGCTTCAATCTCGGCCTCCGACAGTGCCCCGAGCACCACGTCGGTCGCCTCCGCGGTTGCGATTGTCCGGTCGGACGCGGCGTGCACGAGGGCCATGCCGGTATAGACCGTGTGGGCCGTGCCACTGAGTCGGCGAAGCATCGTCTGGGCGTGGGCGGGGTCGTCGGGCTTGTTCAGAATGTCGCCGTCGTGGGCGACCACCGTGTCGGCGGCCAGCACAAGGGCCGACGGGTGGTCGGTGCTCACTGGCTTCGCCTTGCGACGGGCCAGGGTCTGAACGGCCGCGGGCGGGGCGGGGGCGCCGGCCAGCGTTTCGTCGGCGGGGGAAACCTGAACCCGGAAGGGCACCTCCAGGCGGTCGAGCAGGGCGCGCCGGCGCGGGGACTGAGAGGCCAAAATGAGCGGGGGAGAAAGCTGGAGGATGGGATTCATCACTGAATCGGGGCAATGGACAGAGTGAGCAGAAGAAACGCAACGAGGGTGTGAAAGTTAGTGCATGGGCTGGCGTCGGGGCAACGGCCCGGGCCCCACCTGACGGTTGACTCCCGTTCTGGAAGCAGCTACGTTTTCGCCACTGTGTACCTCACCGGAACGCTCTGTTATGACCGTCTTGTCTGTCTGCAATCACAAAGGAGGGACGGGAAAAACGACGACGGCCATCCACCTCGCGGCGGCGCTGGGCCTATCGGGGCGGCGCACGCTCGTCATTGATCTGGATCCGCAGGGGTTTCTTACCCGGACCATGGGCCTTGAAGAGCCAGCGCCGGAGCGGTCGGTAGCTGCGTTTTTCGATTCGGACGCCGACCCGCAGCAGCTTTCGCCCCGAGAAACCAGCGGGTTCGATTTGATTCCCTCGTCGAGCACCCTCACCCGGCGCATGCGGGACCTGAACAGGCCCACCGACGTGCTCTGGGTGCGCGAAGCCCTTCAGTCGCTGAACCTGGACTACGACGTTGTGCTCTTCGACACGGCCGCCGCCGTGACCGTCTACAGCCTCAATGCCCTCGTCGCCTCCCAGCATGTGCTGATTCCCGTGTTGCCCGAGTATCAGTCGGTGGTTGGTGGGGAGCAGACGTACCAGACCACCGAGCTCGTTGAGAACAAGCTGAACCCCCTCCTGGAAACCCGGCAAATCCTGTTCACGCAGGTGGACGCCCGGAAGCGAATGCACAAAACCTATCAGGAGTACGTGCGGGAGAAGTACGGCCCCGAGGTGCTGGAGAACATCGTCCGGACGAGCACGTCCCTGGCGAAGTCGCAGGACGGAACGACCACGGTCTTCGACCATGACCCCAGCTCGCGCGGGGCGCGCGACTACGCCAACGTCACCGACGAGCTCCTGGAGCGCATCCGGGAGAAGGATGAAGGCGACGCGGGAGATTCAGAAGCGCCGACGGGGCCGACGGAATCCACGGTGAACGACACCCCCGAGCTTAGCAGGATGCTGGATTCTTGAACGAAGCGCCGACCGTGCACGGAAAGAACGTCCGGGACGATACGGCCATGCGGAGGGGGGCGTGCCTCAAGCTGCGACCTGCGTGCTATTTTCGGCGAAACGGCCGACGGTGGACCGCAGACCACGGAACCATGACGCCTTTCGGTCGACTCGCCGCGTTCAGAGCGTGCCGAGTTCTTCGATGTCCGCGTCCGTCCAGCCGTAGAAGTGCTGGTCTGTTGTCTTGAGCGTTTCCACGCAGTCGTTGTGGGCGGCCCGCGCTTCTTGCACGTCCAGGGCGTCCGGGGTGGGATGGGCTTCGATCCAGGCCCGCAGGTCGCGCAGGGCCCGAGGGGAATACGTGTCGAGATCGCCCTCGGTCTTGAACAGGTCGAGCTTTTTGTCCTCCTGCCGGAGCGTGTAAAAGAGGGTCCAGAGAGTGACACCGAAGAAGGCGACCACGCAGAATATCATCGTGGCCCAGACGTCAAGTGAAAGTCCGAGCATGATACGGCGTTGGAACGTTAGAACGTTGCAGGTTGAACGTTGTGGTGGGCGAGGCGCGGGTTCCCTCCACAAACGAGGGTCCCAGGAGCGAGAGCCGGAGTATCAGGCCTCATCACTTGCAAGGAGCTCGCGACGGCTCTCCAGGTACGACATGACCACATAGCTGAAGAGGGGCACCCCTACGAAGACCGCAACGCCCCCAATCATCTTCGGCGTGCCGTAGTTGGTCCAGGCAAAATTGGCGACGATCAGAAGCATGACGAGGGGGATGAGGTACTGCACAACCGGATTCCAGATTGGGCCTACGTGCAGCCCGGCGTTGCGGTTGACCTCCAGCACCCGGAGCTTTTCCGGCCCCAGGTCGCGGAACCGCCCCGGTCCCATCGACCACCCGATGGCCCCAATGATGGCGAGGGTGGCGAGCGGAAGGCCGAAGTTTCCGAACACGAAATCCAGAAAGCCGAGGACGCCCGGCCGGTAGGCACTGGGCAGGCCGAGTAGCCAGATGCCCCCGCAGACCCCAAGGACCGTCTGCTCGCGACTCCATGCCGTCTCTTCGCTCAGGGTGGTGACGCTGACCTCCGTAATGAGGATTGCGGAGGTGAAGGCGGCCAGGAAGAATCCGACGAAAAACAGGATGGCCCACAGCGCGCCCCCGGTCATCTGCGGAAAGACCTGCGGCAGGGAGACGAACGTCAGGTTCGCCCCCGAGGCCGGGTCGAGGTCAAACGCAAACACAATCGGGAAAATGGCAAAGGCCGCCAGGATGCCGATGCTGGAGTTGCCGATGACCGTGAACACGCCCCCGCCGATCGGGATGTCGTCGTAGTCCGGCAGGTAGCTGCCCACCGTGAGCGCGATGCCCCAGCCGAGGCCCGTGGAGAAGAGCACCTGTCCCAGGGCCGTGACCCACGTTTGGCCCACGGCCAGTTTTCCCCAGTCGACGCCAAAGGTGAAGGCGAGCCCCTCGGCCGCGCCCGGAAGCGTGAGGGCACGAATGGTGATGGCCCCGAGGGCGAGGACGAGGCCCGGCACCGCGTAGATGACAAGCCGCTCCACGCCCCGCCGGATGCCGAGGTACAGGATGGCCGCGACCATCCCCATGACGGCCGTGTGCGTCCCAATGGACAGGACGGCGCTGGCCCGGAAGCTGTCCCAGAACGCCTCCGGGGCAAAGCCCGCGGAGGTGAACGTAAGAAGCAGTGAATGGACGCCGTAGTAGAGCGTCCACCCCACCACGGGCGCGTAATACGACATCAGGGCGACGTTCACAACCAGCACGACGACCCCGAGCCCCACCAGTCCCCGCGACTTGGCGACCTTCCGGAAGGCCCCGATCACGCCCTTCCCGGCGTAGCGGCCGAATCCAACCTCGGCGATGAGGCCGGGAATGGCCAGCACCAGAAGGAGCACGAAGTACGCGATGATAAAGGCACCGCCCCCATTCTGGCCGGTGACGTACGGGAAGCGCCAGATGTTGCCCGCCCCCACCATGGCCCCGAGCATGGCCATCAAAAAGCCGAAGCGGGAGCCCCACTGAGCGCGTGAAAGCTCTACGTCCGGTTCAGCCATTAATCCGTCGTACTGTGCGCAGAATGCGAGCGCCCGCAAGGTAGGAACGACGAATCGAAATTTCGAATGAGCGCCGCGGGCGCAGGGTGGACGGTTGGAGGTGTGGAAGTGTGGAGACGGGGGCGCGTGGAGACGTGTGGGCCCGAAAGCGTAGGGACCACCTTGGGAACCGAGTGGTTTTCGCCTCGGACTGTCCTGTCAATTGCCGATCAGCTTTTTTCTCTCATGATCGACTCCATCAAAGCCACCGCCGACGACGTGTACCCCGAGGTGGTGGCGATCCGCCGCACACTGCACCGCCATCCGGAGCTATCGGGCGTGGAGCACGAGACGGCGCGGCGCGTGGCGGAGCGCCTGGACGATCTGGGGCTCGGCGTGCGCACTGGGATTCACGGGACGGGCGTCGTGGCGACCCTGAACGGCGGGAAGCCGGGCCCGACCGTGTTGCTCCGGGGCGACATCGACGCGCTGCCGATTCAGGAGGAGACGGGCCTCGACTTTGCCTCGGAACATGACGGGGTGATGCACGCCTGTGGGCACGACCTCCACACCTCGTCGCTTCTCGGCGCAGCTACGATTCTGGCCCGGCACCGCGAGCACGTGCATGGCCAGGTTCGGTTCTGCTTTCAGCCCCACGAAGAGCGCATCCCAGGCGGGGCCAAATTCATGATCGAGGAGGGGGTGATGGAGGCGAGCAATGGGACCCCGGCCCCCGAGGCGGCCTTCGGCCAGCACGCAAAGCCGGACCTGCCGCCCGGCACCATCGGGGTGCGGTCCGGCGCGTTCATGGCGTCGACCGACGAGGTGTACGTGACGGTGGACGGGGCGGGCGGCCACTCGGCCAAACCGCACACGGCGGTCGACCCCACCTACGTCGCCAGTCAGATCGTGGGGGCGTTGCAGTCCCTCATCAGCCGCCGGTGTCCGCCCGGCGTGCCCTCCATCCTTACCATTGGGCGCCTCGTCGCTGACGGAGCAACGAACGTCATCCCCGAGTCGGCCCGGATGGAGGGCACATTCCGGGCGATGGACGAGACTTGGCGCTTCCGGGCGCACGCGCTCTTTCGGCAGTTGGTGAAGCGTACGGCGGAGGCGCACGGAGCCACTGCCGAGGTGGAGGTCCGAGAGGGCTATCCGATGCTCCACAACCACGACGGCCCCACGACGCTCGTGAAGGAGGCGGCCGCCGAGTATGTAGGCGCGGATCGCGTGGTGGACGCCGACCGGTGGTTCGCAGGGGAGGACTTTGCCTATTTCCTCCAAGAATTGCCCGGCACCTTTTATCAGCTTGGGGTGGGCAGTGAGCACGGCCTGCACACATCCCGATTCGACCCGGACGAGGAGGCCCTCCGCACGGGGGCTGGTTTCCTGGCGTACCTGGCGTGGCGGTACGGGCGGACGCAGGTCCAGGAGAATTGAGTTTGGATTGTCAGTATTCGACGCGCTCCTCGTAGTCGCGCCAGGCGTCGAAGGGGCGCTGCGCTTCGTCCTTGAGCTGTTGATGCATCGGAATGCGCCGGTCGGACGGGGGCTTGGTGATCTCCTCGTAGATGTGGGTGTCGTCGAAGCCCGCATCGGCGGCGTCCTCGCGGGTGGCGGCGTAGTAGACCCGGTCGAGCCGGGCCCAGTACGCGGCCCCGAGGCACATGGGGCACGGTTCGCACGTGGCGTAGAGCGTACACCCTGTCAGTTCAAAGTGGTCTTCGGCGTCACAGGCCCGCCGAATGGCCATGACCTCCGCGTGGGCGGTCGGGTCGTTAAGCGTGGTGACGACGTTGGTGCTGCGTTCGAGGATGGTGCCGTCGCGCACAATCAGGGCCGCAAACGGCCCGCCCTGGCCCGTGGTGACGTTCTGGACGGCCATTTCGAGGGCCTCGCGGAGAAAGTCGTGGGGGGACGGTGTGGAAGACACGGGAGAACGGAGGTGTTGAGGAATGACGCGATCGGGCACTGCCCCACCCCGGCAAGGGACGGGCACGAGTGAATACGCTGTGACAGAGCCCTCCATCATTCGGGTCTCGGGGGTCCTGGTTCCGCGGCACGCGGAATTGGCGACGGCCGACCGGTTGCACGCCGGACTCGGGAGCGTTTTCTTAGCGTCGCCCCTATTCGCTGCTTTTCACGTAGCTGCATCCGAGCGCCATGACTCCGACCTCGTCCCCCTCCGTCGCCTCCCGGGCCGCTGCGCTGGAGCAAAGCGACATTCGTGCCGTGACCCAGCAGGTAAAAGCAGTCGGGGGCATCAACTTGGGACAGGGCGTTTGCGATCTGCCTACGCCCGAGCCCATCAGGGCCCGGGCTCACCAGGCCATCCGCGACGACGAGTCGATCTACTCGCACTACGCAGGCATCGAGCCGCTGCGTCGGGCCATCCTGGAGAAAGAGCAGGAATACAACGATGTCCCCGCCACGTCGCGTTCTATGGGTACCACCGCAACATCCTGAAGATGACGGGCGCTACGATCCGGTATGTGCCGCTGGGGAGCCCGGAGTCGACCGTCGACCGGGCGGCACTGGAGGAGGCCGTTACGGCGGACACGGAAGCGGTGATCGTAAATACGCCGGCGAATCCGAGCGGCAAGGTGTGGACCCGCGCCGAGCTGTCGACGCTGGCAGACGTACTGCGGGCCCACAACCTCGTGGCGATTACGGACGAGATCTACGAGTACATGCTCTACGACGGGACCGAGCACGTCTCCCTCGCGAGCCTGGCCCACGAGCGGACGATTACAATCTCGGGCTTCTCGAAGGCCTACAACGTGACCGGGTGGCGACTGGGCTACGGGGTGGCGCCCGCGCCGATCGCCGAAAAGATGGGCCTCATGAACGACGCCCTCTACATCTGCGCCCCTCGGCCCCTCCAGCACGCGGCGCTGGCGGCCTTCGAGGACCTTGACGAGGACTATGTGACTGAGTTGCAGGCGAAGTACGCCGAGCGACGCACGCTGATGTGCGAAACCCTGGAAGACATTGGGTTCGACGTGCCGTGGCCGGACGGGGCCTACTACGTGCTGGCACGCTTCGGGGACCTGGCCGAGACGCGAGAGGGTTTTTCGGACGATGACACGGCGTGTAAGACGCTCATTCAAGAGGCCAGGGTAGGAAGTGTCACCGGACGATCATTCTACGAGAACCCGACGGACGGGCAGTACCAGCTCCGGTTTTGCTTCGCCAAAGAAATTCCGGTTCTCAAGCAGGCCTGCGAACAGCTTCGGGCGGCGTTTGGGTAGAGAGATTCGTGCTCGGGGATGCGTCCGGCCCGCAGCGGTGTGGGGTTCAGAGTTTGAGCGAAATCGCGCAGGGAGGCCAGTGCTGATTGAAATGGCTGCGTGGTCGCAGTATCTTTTTCGCACCACTTTCCCCCGCGTAGAAACGGCAAAGCCACGTGGGGATCATGTCTGATGTCTCCTCCGATACGTCTGCTGTGTCATGGCCAGTTCTGCTGACGATTCGTTCGATTCTACGCCCGCGAGCGACCCGTCCTACGACCTCATCGGTTCGCGGCGTCAGCCGCTCGACGCCATCTGTGGGGCGTACGCTGCTGTGGAACCTGGTGAGCAATCCGTTTGGCGGTACCGTCTTTCCGGTCAACCCGAATCGGGACAGCGTCCTGGGCATCGAGGCCTACGACGGCATCGGAGACGTGGAGACAGACGTGGACCTGGCGGTCATCGCCACGCCCGCGCCCACCGTGCCCGGCATCGTGGAGGCGTGCGGCGAGGCCGGAGTGAAGGGCCTCATCATCGTGTCGGCCGGCTTCCGGGAGGTGGGGAAGGAGGGCGCGGAGCTCGAACGCGAGATCAAGGAGAGTGCGCGCGACCACGACATCCGCATCGTGGGTCCCAACTGCCTCGGCGTCATGCGGCCGCCGAACGGGCTCAACGCCACCTTTGCCGGGTCGATGGCGAACGAGGGCGACGTGGCGTTCATCAGCCAGAGCGGGGCGCTCCTCACCTCCATTCTCGACTGGAGCTTCCGCGAGAACGTGGGCTTCAGCTCGTTCGTCTCGATCGGCTCGATGCTCGACGTGGACTGGGGCGACATGATCGAGTATCTCGGCGACGATCCCCGGACCGAGAGCATTGTGCTCTACATGGAGTCGATCGGGAACGCCCGCTCGTTTCTGTCGGCGGCGCGGGACGTGGCGCAGAGCAAGCCCATCATCGTGATCAAGGC
>PXSY01000014.1 GCA_003023125.1 Bacteroidetes bacterium QH_10_64_19 | reverse complement strand
CCACGTTGATCGTGTCGTCTGAGCGCCCGAGGATGTACCAGAGGCCGTCTTCGTCGATTGCCGCAAAGTCGCCGTGCACCCAGACGTCGTCGAATCGATTCCAGTACGCCTCGTGGTAGCGGTCGTCGTCGCCCCAGAAGCCGCGGGTCATGCCGATCCACGGGGCGCGAAGGACGAGCTCGCCCACCTCGCCCCGCACCGGATCTCCGTCGGGGCCCACCACGTCGGCGTCCATGCCGGGGACGGGACCGGAGAAGGCGGCGGGCTTGAGCGGCTCCAGGACGTTGCCGCAGAGGATGCCCCCGGAGATTTCGGTGCCGCCCGAATAGTTCAGGATGGGGGTTTCACCGTTGAGGACCGTCTCGAAGCACCATCGCCACGATTCGGGGTCCCAGGGGCTTCCCGTGGAGCCGATGGCGCGTAGACTCGATCGGTCGGCGGCCTCCACAGGGGCATTGCCGTGCGTCTTGAGGGCGCGGATGAGAGTGGGCGACACGCCGAGATGGGTCACCTCGTGGTCGTCCACCATGCGCCAGAGACGGCCGGGATCCGGGTAGTCGGGGGCGCCGTCGTACAGCACCATTGTGGCCCCTACCGTGAGCGTCCCGAAGACGAGCCAGGGCCCCATCATCCAGCCCATGTCGCTCATCCAGTACATGGTTCCCCCTGGCTTCAGGTCCATGGGATGGTACATGTCCTGCGCCCCTTTGATGGGAAAGCCGCAGTGCGTGTGAACCGTGCCCTTCGGCGGCCCGGTCGTACCGCTCGTGTAGATGATCATGACCACGTCTTCGGCGTCGGTCCGGGTCGTGCGGGCCTCTGTGTCGTGCCCGGCCATCACGTCCGTCCAGAAGTGGTCGCGCCCCGCTGTCATGGGCGTGTCGTTCTGTTCCAGGTGGCGGTGGACGATGACGTGCTCAACGGTGGGGCACCGCCGTACGGCCTTGTCCGCCGTCTCCTTCATCTGAATTGGGCGACCGCGGCGGGCAAATCCATCGGCCGTGATGAGGGCCGAGGCCTCAGCGCCCTGGAGTCGGGTCACGAGCGCCCCCACGCCGTATCCGCTGAACAGCGGAAGCAGGACGCCCCCAATTTTGACGATCGCTAGAAAGGCGATCACGATCTCAGGCGTCATGGGCATGTACAGGCCGATCCGATCCCCCTTGCCGAGGCCCATGTGCCGAAGCGCATTCGCGCACCGACACACGCGGCGGTGGAGCTCCCCGTAGGTTAACTCCCGGGTCGATCCCTCTTCGCCTTCCCACTGCAGTGCCGTGTATTCTTCGACAGGCGTGCCCTGCCGCTTGTCGAGCAGGTTGTGGACGATGTTCATTTTTCCCCCCACGCACCAGGTGGGGCGTTGAATGCCCTCGGAGAGATCGACGATCTCGTCGTAGTCATCGTCCAACACGGCCTCCCAGAACCACCCGATGTCCGAGGTCGAGCGCTCCTGGAGGGCATCGAGGTCGGCAAGATCATGCCGGTCCATGAACCGGCGCAGGTTGGAGTTGGCCACGACTTCTGGATCGGGGGTCCACACAACATCTTGCCCAAACGGAAACGAATCGGAGGCCTTCTCGCGAGCGACATTCATGGCTGGAGGGGACGAATGGAAGGGAAATGTGGAGGGAATGAGAACCTTGTAGGATAATCCACACATCGGAACAGAAGCAACCGACATCGGAGGATCCATCCCCGAAACGTCCGTGTAACGAACCATCTCTACAGACAGGAGTGTGTTGCGAGGAATCACGCAAGGACACAATCCCCGTCTGCAGATGTATGACGAAGTGCCCGTTGTGACTCACCAGCGTCTGAGTTCTGCGAACAATGGACTTGGCCGGGCGACGCTCGATGATCCTGATCAATTTTAACTGAGTTGACGTGGCTGATCAAACTTCTCAAAACTCAAATCAAGACGGACCCAGTCTGCCGAAGGGATCCACGCCTGGTGGTGGTCGAGGGCGTCTTATCATTTGGATTATTGCCGGGACGCTCCTGGCGCTGTGGGCGTACAGCTATTGGGGGATGGGCCCGGCGGGCGGCGAACGCATTAGCTACAGCGAGTTCCGTACCCAATTGCAGCAAGAGAATGTAGAGCAGGTAACGGTGGAGGGGAATACCATCAATGGGAAGTTGCAGTCCCAGGCAAGCAAGACGAAACAGGGGAATACGGTGCAGTATCAGAATTTTGTCACCTATCTCCCCTCGTTTGGCGACGAGAGCCTGATGGAGGACCTTGAGTCGCAGAATGTGAATGTGGTCACCAAGCCCCAGAATGATTTCCCGTGGGGGCTGGTCATCATGGGCCTGCTGCCGGTTCTGCTGCTGTTTGGGGTGGGGTACATTTTCCTCCGCCGCATGCAATCGCAGGGCCAGGGCCTCTTTTCGGTGCGGCAGAGCAAGGCGGAGCTTTACGACAAGGACGAGGAGGACACCACCTTTGAGGACGTGGCAGGGGCCGATAGCGCGAAAGAAGAGCTGCGCGAGATCATCAAGTTCCTGAAGAGCCCTGAGCGCTTCGAGGGCCTCGGGGGTCAGGTGCCGAAGGGCGTCCTGCTAGTGGGGCCGCCGGGCACAGGAAAAACCCTGCTCGCCCGGGCCGTCGCCGGCGAAGCGGACGTGCCCTTCTTTAGCGTGTCGGGCTCCGACTTTATGGAGATGTTTGTTGGGGTCGGGGCCTCTCGGGTCCGCGACATGTTCAGCGAGGCGAAGGACACCTCCCCCGCCATCATCTTCATCGACGAGCTCGACTCGATCGGACGGAAGCGGGGGGCTGGCCTTGGCGGCGGAAACGACGAGCGAGAGCAGACCCTGAACCAGCTTCTCTCTGAGCTGGACGGGTTCGAGGAGAACCAGGGCGTTGTTGTAATTGCAGCCACGAACCGGCCCGACATCCTGGACTCTGCGCTCACGCGACCCGGTCGGTTTGATCGCCAGATTACTGTTGGTCTGCCGACGAAGCAGGCCCGCTACGAGATCCTGAAGATTCATGCTCGGGACAAGCCGCTCAGTGACGATGTAAATCTCGAAGAGATCGCTCGGAGCACGCCCGGCTTCAGTGGGGCGGACCTGGAAAATCTGCTCAACGAGGCCGCGCTCCTGGCGGGTCGCTACGAGCACGACGAGATTCAGAACAGTGACATCGAAGAAGCGCGCGACAAGGTGATGATGGGCCTGAAGCGCGAAGGGCTTGTCCTCGACGAGAATGAGAAGAAACTGCTGGCCTACCACGAGGCCGGGCACGCCATCGTCGCCGCGGCGCTCTCCAACGCCGACCCGGTCCACAAGGTCACTATCGTGCCGCGCGGGCAGGCCATGGGGGTGACTCAGCAACTTCCGGAGAAAGACAAGTACCTGTATCGGCTGGACTACATTTTGGACCGGCTGGCCGTCATCATGGGAGGACGGGCCGCGGAAGACATCATCTTTGACACCGCCACCAGCGGCGCGGAAAATGATCTGAAGCAGGTGCGCAAGATGGCCCGAAAGATGGTCCTCGACTGGGGCATGGGCGAGCAGTTCAAGCATATTGCGCTCGGGGAAGACCAGGGCAATGTTTTCCTCGGAGAGGAGCTCGCAAAAGGCCAGGAGTACAGTGACGAGACGGCGCGAGAGGTGGACGAGGAGATTCGCCGCATCACGAAGAACGCGTTTGCACGGGCCAGCGAGACCCTCAAGGAGCATCGTGATGCGTTCGACCAGTTGGCCGACATGTTGATCGAGCAGGAAGAGGTTCCCGGAAAGGATGTGCTTCACCTTGTGGATGGGGAGGCAGAAGAGCTTGACCATCTTCCGTCGACCAACGGAGAGATGACGCCCGAGGATGAAGCGCCGGAGGCGAAGTCGTAATCGGGCACGGTCCTGTCATTCTGTCCTCGGGAGGGACGTGGAACTCGACTTCTCCCGGGGCCGACTGGTGGTGCAGCCGACCGGGCGTTGCGTCCTCGAGGTTCGTGGCCCGAAACCTCTACGTTTGTACTCTAACCTGGACTACTGTCCCCATGGCTAAGATCGAAAATTCCCGTCCCTCTCCCGATGTGCTTCGAGAAGAGCTGACCGACGAACAGTACCACGTTACCCAGGAGGGAGGCACGGAGCGCGCGTTTTCGGGGAAGTACTGGGACCACAAGGCGGACGGGACCTATTGCTGCGTGGTGTGTGACACGCCCCTTTTCGACTCCGACACGAAGTTTGAGTCCGGAACCGGATGGCCGAGCTTCTACGACGCGATTGAGGAGGGACACGTCGACCTCAAGGCCGATCACAGCCTTGGCATGCGCCGGACGGAAGTCGTCTGCGGGGAGTGCGGTGCTCACCTCGGTCACGTCTTCGACGATGGTCCTGAGCCGACCGGAAAGCGCTATTGCATCAACTCCGCGTCCCTCGACTTTGAGGAGGAGGACGGCGATAGCTGACTGCAGTCTCTACCCGTGACGGCGCAGAAGAGTCACGCCTCGAGCTCAGCGGTCATTTGCAATGTGACGAGGCGGGATGCTGATGGTCCCGCAACTCTTATTTCCCCGCGATGGCTCTGCTCTGTGAATCAGGCAGAACCCCGGCCCAGCCTCTTCATTTGAAATTCGACCCCCTCCCAGGCAACTTTTTGGGCGTGCAGACCTTGAAGGGGAATCGCAAAGATGGGGTGTCCTGATTGGTCACATCTGTGGGTCGGTAGCGAAGTGGACAAACGCAGCAGACTGTAAATCTGCCGGCTTATGCCTTCGGAGGTTCGAATCCTCCCCGGCCCACCGGTTCGATTTTGGATTGGGGATTTTGGAATCAGAAGCTGAAGGCCCAGAGCCCCATATCTCCATTCCGGAGTCCGCACTTCACTTGCGGGAGTAGCTCAGGGGTAGAGCATCACCCTTCCAAGGTGAAAGTCGCGGGTTCGAATCCCGTCTCCCGCTCAACCCAATGTGGAAGTAGGAGTTTGAAATTCGGAGTGAAATGAGGCGGAGTCCTCTTCCGAATTCCACATTCTAAGCTCCCCACTGCCGCCTTAGCTCAGTGGTAGAGCACATCCATGGTAAGGATGAAGTCCCCGGTTCGAGTCCGGGAGGCGGCTCTGTCGCAGAGGCCCTGTAGCGGTGCGCTCTAGCGCTGTTAGATCGGCATGAAACTGGTCACAGACGAAACTTGCACTGGCCTGGGAAATACCAAATGATGCGGTAAAATCGCGGGGTGGAGCAGTGGTAGCTCATCAGGCTCATATCCTGAAGGTCGCGGGTTCGAATCCCGCCCCCGCTACTACAGAACGTCCTAATCTTTGAGAGCCCCCTCAAACGGTTCTGCCCTCCCGGGCGGAGCCGTTTTTACTTTTCATGGGTAGGGCGGGGCTCCGGCTCATGAAACGATTTCTGCCGTGTCTCACGCCGCCTCCCCGGCCCCCGAACAGCCCGAACAGATAGACGCGCCCGGGGCGATTCTACTCTTTGATGGGGTGTGCAATCTCTGCAACGGGGCGGTCAACGTTCTCATCGACGCCGATTCAGACGCGTACTTTCGCCTCGGGACCCTACAGTCGGACGCGGCGCGGCCGTACCTGCGGGCATTCGGGCTAGACCCGGAGGCGATGGATTCCGTGATCCTCATCGAGAACGGGCAGCTATACACCCGCTCTACGGCGGTCCTCCGCGTCGCGCGCCGTCTGGACGCCCCGTGGTCGCTGCTGTGGGTCTTCATCGTCGTGCCGCGGCCGGTGCGAGACTGGGTGTACGACCGCGTTGCGGCGAGCCGCTATCAGTGGTTTGGGCGAAGAGATACGTGCCGCACGCCCACCCCGGACGTGCGAGCTCACTTCCTGGAAGATCCCCGGTAGAAGGGGCGATTCGGTTCCTGGCAAGACGGAGTAAGGGCTACTCGTCTATCGTCTCTTTTTCCTGGAGAAGCTCAAAGTAGCGCTTGATGAGCTGCTCATAATCTGAGGTGTAGCCCATCTCCAGGGCACGAATCAGATCGCGGCGTAGCGTGTCGGTGTCTTCCGGGTCGGGTCGGTCGCCAGGGCGTTCGCGGTCAACGTCGTCCTCGGCCCTCCGACCCCGCCGTTCCTGCTTCTTGCCCTGCGTGCGAAGCGACTGCTGGGCGTTGAGGAGGCGGGTCAGAATCTGCTGCTGGCGCTCGATGAGGTCCCGGCTGCGACGACCGTTCTGCAGATCGTCGGCCGACTCGTCCATCTGCTCGGCGATCTTCTGGAGGTCGCCGAGGATCTGTTGCTTGGTCTCTTCCCCAATGCTCATGTCTTCGAGCTGCTGCTTGATCTGGCGCTGCTGCTTGGCCAGTTGCTTGCGGCGCGCCTCCATGTCCTTCGAGAGGCGCTCTCCCTGCGCCTTGTTCAGGAACTGCTGAATCTGCTGGTTGAGCTTCTGCTGCTGGCCGGATGCCTTCTGAAGCTGCTGCATGGCCTGCTGCATAGACATCTGTCCGCCGCCGCCCCCGCTGCTCTGCTGCATCTGATCCATCAGGTCGGACAGGAGCAGGGCCAGCTCATTGAGGTGCTTCATGGAGGTCTTCTGAAAGCCCGTGGCTTGGTCAGCCTGTCGCTCGTCCAGTGAGGTGGTGGCCTGCTCCATCGCGCGCAGCGCGTTTCCCGTCTGCTCCTGGACGGCCTCCGACATCCGGGGGAGTCGACCCGCGATGGACTGCAGGGAGTCGGCCATGTCCTGGAGGCCGTCGGACAAGCTCTGCTGCTGACGGGCGTAGCGCCGCACCGTCGAACCCTCGCCGGTCAGGTCCTCGATGGTGGTGCGGAGAGACTCCTGCGACTGGGAGAGCCGGAGGGTGTTTTTGAGAGCGTTCCGGAGGCCCGTCAGGTTCATTTGCTGCTGCTGGCTCTGCATCTGCTGCTGCATCTGCGACAGCTGTGACTGCATGCGTTGCATCTGCTTCTGGAGCCGCTGCTGCTGTTGACGGGCCTTCTGGAGCTGATTCTTGCGCAGTCGTTGGCTGTTCTGCTGCATCTGCTGCTGCATCTTCTGCTGCTGCATCTGCTTCCGCATCTTCTGGAGCTTCTTCTGCGGGGCCGACGGTACATCCTTCATGTCCTGTTCGGACGTTTTCATCGTTTCCATCAGCTTCTCCAGCTCTTTGGCCAACTCCTCCTGCTCGCGGGCGAGGTCCTCGTTGGCGGAGGAGTCGGCGGACGGGCGCTTGGCCGAGAGGGAGTCCGACGCCGAGGCGGACGTGGAGTCCGACGAGGGCGCCGATGTAGAGTCGCTCTGTGCTGCGGAGTCGCTCTGGGCACGGGCGGAGTCGGCGGGCGAGCGGCGGTCCTCCGACGAGAGGGAGTCCGAGGACGGCGCTGACTGCTCGTCGGATTGGGCGGACGAGTCGGCGTCCGGGGACGAGTCCATCCGCTCCTCGGTCTTCTCGGCAATTTCCGATTCGCGCTCGCTCAGATTCTCGGCGCGGCGCGTCATTTCCTCCATCTTCTGCTGCGCCTTGAGCTGCTCGAACATCTTCATCGTCCGCTCCAGCTGCTGTTGCTGCTGCTCCAGGCGGGACTTCACATTTTCCATCGAGGACTGCATCTGCCGGAAGCTCTGCTTCTGCATCGACTGCTTCATCTTCTGGAGCGCCTTCTGCAGGCTCTCCGAATTCATCTCGTCGATGGTGCGCTTCAGCTCCTCAAATTTCTCGGCGGTCTCGGGGCTCGAGAGGTCCTTGCGCTGCATCTCCCGGTTCAGAGAGTCGACCTTCCGGGACAGGTCCTCTTTGTTCTGTGAGAGCGATTCCTGCTTCTGCTGAAGCTGCTCAAGCTGGCGACGATCCTCCCAGTCCGCCTCTCGCGTGCGCCGGAGCCCGTCGCGGAGCTCCTTGAACTGCTGCTCGATGGACCGCGAGTCCTGGTCGAGTTGCTGCATCTGGTCGCCGGCCTCCTCTTGAAGGGTGTCCAGCTCCTCGTACTGCTCGGTCAGGGAGGGAAAGCGAAGGCGCTGGGTGGCCGTGCGGCCGCTCTTGGGACCGTTCACGGTGTCGTTGTCCCAGGCTTTCACGTAGTACGCCACCTCGTCGCCCCGCTCCAGGTCGAGGTTGCTTTCCTGGGCCAGGAGCCACGTGTGGCTGAGGACCTGGTCGGTTTGCTGGGAGGAGAGGGGGAGCTCGAAGGACGAAAAGGCTGAGTCGGCGGCGGAGCCGTCTGTGCGGCGGTAGAAAAGTTCGGCCCGGCGGAATCCGTAGTCGTCACTGAGCTGGAGACGGAGCTGCTGGGTCAGAGCAGGGGTCAGTTCGGTGGAGCCCTCCGGCTGGAGGAAGGAGACCGACGGGCGCGCATCCGACTGAAGGGCCACCTCGTAGCGGATCGGGTCGCGGTTCGAAATTTCTTCGTCACTCTGCAGGCGGACGATATATGTGTCTTCGCGGCGGAGGCGGAAGGTGCCCGTTGCGGAGTCGTCGGTGACGGTGAGCGACTGCGCAGGTCCGTTGTCGAACGTGAGCAACGCGTCGGCGACGGGGGCCCCTCCCAGGGCGGCGGCCACGGTCACCCTGCTCCCCGGCAGTGCGGTCACGTCGCCGACGTTCGGGGTGAGCTTTCGGGAAGGGCGGCCCGTGTAGGCGGGGGGCGTGACCCGAAGCTGCAGTCGACGGAGGAAGGGGCGGTTGGTCACGTCCACGTCGAACCACTCTGTACGCACCGGCGAGGCCACCATGCGGTAGCGCAACGACTGGCGCACATTGGGCACAAGGTGGCGGAACGTGCCGGTCGTGTCGGCCTCTAGGGCGATCCGTTCGGGGGAGGCATCGTCAGACGAGCGCAGGAGGAGGGTGGCCGTTTCGGGCACCTGACCGGTCGTGCGGACGGTGATGCCGAGGGAGTCGCCCTTCACCAGTTGAGTGTGTCCTGGCGTGACCGCAAACTGAAAGGGTGCGGGGCGCTCAAACTCTGTTTGTGGGGCGAGGAGCCGTTCGGAGGCGTCGAGGAAGGTAGAGGGGGCCGCCCCGAGGAACGCAACGACAGCGAGGAGGGGGAGGGCCGCCCATCGTGCCGCCATGCGGGCCGGTTCAAAGTCAGCAACCGCGTCGAACTGCGCCTCGTCGATTTGCTGGGCCAGGTGCTGCACCGCCCGGTCGACGTACGGCGCTGGGGCGCGGGACCGCTGTCCCTCGGCCAGTTGGAGGAGGTTCACCAGGCGGTCCGCCACGACGGGATCGTGCGCGCCGACCGTCCGGGCAATCTCCTCGTCGGACGGGCCGTCGAGGAGGCCGAGGAGTCGGCCGAGGGGCCGCGCCATAAAGGCGGCGCTCACTCCCAGAAGCGTGGCGCCGCCCAGGACGAGCAGACCGGTTCGGAGGGTGGGCTGCAGCCACAGGGTGGCCTCCAGGGCCGCGGCGACCAGCCAGAATGCGGCAATGCTCCCGACCGCCACTGCGCCCCCGAACGCCAGTTCGGCCCATGTCATGCGCCGCAGGGCGCGACGGAGACGGCTGCGCAGATGCTGGACGAGTTGGGCCGTGTGCTCACTCATGAAGCCGGGTACTGAAAATCAAGCAGGACAGGCCATCGGAACGAGATTGGGCCCACGCCGTGAGGCGATCCCCGACGTGAGAGGCCTGAGCCGAAGGACACCGTTGGATACATTCCCTAGGGGGCGGTGTTTCTCCGTGCGTTCATCCGTGTGCTCGCTCCTGCACGGGGAGGGGCCGCAGGGCGTGACGAGGGGCTGAGGCGGCGGCGTGAAAATGACCGGAATACGGAGGGTCCTGGATGAAAGCGACCGCCCCGAAAAGCATCTTTGTATGTGGCTCCACTGCAGGAGAACGCCCGACGCGTTTCTGCCAGCAACTTTCGTTCAACGTATGCATCAGGCACGTCGCTCCACTCTGCTGTTTGTTCTCGCGGCCCTGCTGGTTCTGAGCGGGTGCCGGACCTATGGGGGCTACGACACGAAGGCCAAGAATTACGAGGCCATGCAGAACGCCGTCCAAGCGTTTGAGGAGGAGTTGAGCCGAGCGCAGGCGGATTTCCAGACCTTGGAGGACGCCGCAAGCACCGACACCTTGGAAACCGATACCTTGAAGGCCCTCGCACGCCAATTTCAGGACCACATCGACGAGCACGAGGAGCTGCTGAAGGTGCAGCGCGAGCGGATTGATCAGCTCGATGCGGACGCCGCGTACCGGACTCTCCATCGAGCGTACGGGGCCATGGTCACAGAGCAACGAATGATGGAGCAG
>PXSY01000013.1 GCA_003023125.1 Bacteroidetes bacterium QH_10_64_19 | reverse complement strand
GAGCTTCTGCGGATTGTCGAGGTCTCCCGCATCCACCTGGATGGACGTGGCCTTCGCCCGCGCCTCGGTGACGGAGGTTAGGGTTTCCTGCTCGAAGTCAGCCGCCCCCTGCACCGTCTCGACGAGATTCGGAATGAGGTCGGCCCGGCGCTGGTACGCCGCCTGCAGGTTCGACCAGGCCTCTTGCACCTGTTCATCGGTCTGGACGAGGCTGTTGTACGAGCTCGTAGCCCCGCAGCCCACAAAGCCGAGGACGACCACGAGGACGGCAATGGCAATGGCGCCTTTGCTACGCATAGACCGCAGAATCGATTTACAGAGAGACAGGATGAGGCTCCGGAAGAAATCTGTCCCGATCTACGGGCGAGGGCCTCGGGAGTTGCGGGGCGCTTGTGCGGAATTGATGCGTTGGACCGTTCCCTCCCCTGTGGCGGATCCGTCCCTCAAATGCCTCTATTCTCAGGGGGAGGACGCGTGAACGTTCGGGCCGGTCTGCATCAAGGCGAGTTTTCGGCCGGGGGCGCATGCGGGGCCTGAAGCATTACCGAGCCGTGCAGAAATTCCTGAAGACGACGCTTCTGAGTGTGGGCGTTCGGGAGTATGTGGGTATGGGAGAAAAAGCGCCCATACGCACAGACTCCCATACTCGACTCCGTTCCGGCGGAGCATTCTCGATTGAGGGCGGCGCACTCCGTTCACGAAGTTCCGCACGCATCGGCAAGAAGTTCTCGGGGCTGGCCACGGCAGAAGGAGGGAGCGCACTATTCCCGGCGGCCGCGTGTCGATGCGCGACCGGACGCGCGCCTCACTCGAACTGGACAATGAGGTGGACGTGCTCCGCGGCCTCTTCGATCCGGCTCGTGTTCTGGAGGGCGAGGACAACCACCCCGTCGTACGCCAGCACGCGGTCGAAGAAGTATTCGGCGGTGGTGGGGAGAGCACGATCCTCCTCCTCGGGCGTATCGGCGTGGGTGTGCGTGAAAAGGCTGTCCGCAGCGTCGAAATAGAGCAGCGCGGACTCTTCGGCTGCGTGGTCGAACGCCTTCCGAAGGGCGTTTTGCGTCTGCATGCGCTGTTCGTTCAGGAGCGACGGCACCCGAAACTGGTGCACATTGGCGGTGGTGTGGCGGGTGAGCGTGGCCAGGGCCTGCTGCCGATCCTCCCGCGTGCCGTCGTGGAAAAGGAGGCGGGTCGTGGTGCTCTCGCCCTCGCCGTCCAAAAGGGACCGAAGGGCCCGCTCAAATTCCTCGGTGTCGTACCGGACGGGAGAAGACACATCGACATCGGGAGACGAGTCGGACACAGGCATGGCACGCTGGGCAATGAACAAAAGAGTCGGACCGCTTTTAGCTTTGACCAAACATGCTTGTTCCCTGGTCGGAGCGTGCGAGGCGAGCGATGTGGGGGAGGAGGGACGAGGAGAATGAGGGAAGATGGGGGAACAAGGCGAAGAGTAGAAGCGCCGGCCTCGCACTCGTCCACTTCCATGCCCCCACTCGCTCTTTCTCCTATCCTCGCAGGTGGGATCTTCGCCCCAAGGCAGCCCCCTCCATCCCGCAACTGTTTCCTCGACGACGACAGTCGGGATTAGCCGGTGCTCTGCATGGCGGCGGCGATGCCGTTGAGGCTCAGGAGGAGCGCCTGGCTCAGCGTTTCCCGCTCGGACTCGTCCTCCGTGGCCCGGTGGCGGGCCATCAGTTCCACCTGGAGCAGGTTGAGGACATCGGTGTACGGGTTGCGGAGGCGGATGGACTTCTTCAGCACGGGGTTGTTGTCGAACAGCGCGTCCTGGCCCGTGATCTGAAGGATGGCCTCCTCGGCCCGCTCGTAATCGGCTTTGATCGTGTCGTGGAAGGAGGGGCCGGATTCGTTGAGCGCGTCGTACTGCTCGGCGATGGACAGGCGGACGCGGGCCATCTCGCGCTGGGCGCTGTCGAGCACGGTTCGGAAGAAGGACCAGTCCTGATAGAGGGTGCGGAAGGTGTCGAGCCGGTCGGGGTTCTCGTCCAGCAGGCGGCTGAGGGTGTGTCCGGTGCCGAACCACCCAGGGACGATGTAGCGGGGCTGGGTCCAGGAGAAATTCCAGGGGATGGCGCGGAGCGACTCGAAGTCGACGCCCCCTCCGCGGGACACTGGCCGCGACGCGATGGGCAGGCGGCTGACGTGCTCGATGGGGGTGACCCGCGTGTACCATCGCCAGCCGGGGCCCGTGCCGTCGTCGATGAGGTCGCGGTAGGCCTCCATCGCGTACGCGGCGAACCGATCCATGAGATCGGCCACGTCGGAGTCGGTCGACACCTTGTCGACAAACATTTTCTCGTAGGTCTCCTCCTGCTGCGCCTCGGCGGTGGACGTAAGCGTGGCGTTCACGAGTTGCTCCACGTGCCGTCGGGCAATGTCGGGCAGGGCGTAGCGGAACGAGATCACCTCGCCCTGCTCGGTCATTCGGATGCGGCCGTTGTGCACGACGGGCGGGAGCGCCCGGATGGCCTGCGAGGTGCGCCCGCCGCCCCGGCCCACCGTGCCGCCGCGCCCGTGGAAGAGACGCAGGTCCACGTCGTACTCGTCGCACACGATGCCGAGGTCGTTGATGGCCTTGTGCAGGGCCCAGTTGGCCATCCAGTAGCCGCCGTCCTTGTTGCTGTCCGAGTAGCCGAGCATGATCTCCTGAAAGCCGTCCCGGCCCTCCACCTGAGTGGCGTACACCGGATGGGTGAACAGCGTCTCCATCCGGTCGTCGGCCGCGTCGAGGTCGTCGATGGTTTCGAAGAGGGGCACCATGTCGATGGGACACTGGAAGGCGCCGTCGGCTACGTCGCCGAGGCCGGCCTCCTTCGCCAGCAGCATCGGCTCCAGCAGGTCGCTCACCGTGTGGGTCATGCTCACGATGTAGCTGCCCACCGCGTTGGGGTCGACGGCC
>PXSY01000012.1 GCA_003023125.1 Bacteroidetes bacterium QH_10_64_19 | reverse complement strand
GCTCCGCCAGCTCTACAGCTCCGCCGAGGACAGTCCGTTCCTGGAGTCCGGCCCCAACCGAGGCATCTGCGGGGTCTTTTTCGAGGAGCTGAACCAGGCGAGTCCATTCATCAAGAACTACATCGACCGGGCCAATCGGTACTGGACCGAGGAATTCAACGTCGACGGCTTCCGGTTCGACCTCGCGAAGTGCGTGGCCGACAACGGCGTAAACATCAATGATCCTGCTCACTCCGACGCCGTGGTGAGCGGCTGGAAAGACGTGTCAGACTACGTCTGGGACACCGTGGACGCAGACACCTACATGATCCTGGAGTTCTTCGGGTCGCCCACTGAGGAGAATGAGCTGGGTGGATACCGGGACGAGGACGGGGACCGGGGAAGCATGATGACCTGGCACAACATGAACCGCCCCTACAGCGAAGTCGACATGGGGTACGTGGGGGGCACGAGTGGATTCGGCGCCGACCTGTCGGACGCCTACTTCGGAAATCGGTCCGGATACGACCAGCCCAGCTACATTGCCTACATGGAGAGCCACGACGAGCAGTGGCTGATGCGCCGAAAGAAGGCCTTTGGGCGAAGCAGTGACAACACCAGTTACGGCACTGCAGACTTCGACACGGCGCTGGACCGACAGAAAGCCATCGCCGCGTTCTACTTTACCGTGCCGGGGCCGAAAATGACTTGGCAGTTCGGTGAGGTTGGGTACGGATGGGGCCCGGGCGAATGCCTGAAAGAATCACCAGCCTGTTCGGCGGACGATCCGAGCCGGACGGGGCCCAAGCCCGTCCGCTGGGCGTACGCCGATTCGACGCAGAGTCCTGAGCGCGATAAGCTCTACAAGACCTGGAAGGTACTCCTTCGCCTCCGCGACAACCACGAAGTGTTCACCGGGCCGCGAACCGGCAGCCAGGAGAGCATCTCGATGAAGGTTGCAAATGAGGACATTGTCCACTGGATCAAGCTGGAAGATGAGAACCTCGACGCGGTCGTCGTCGGCAATTTTGGGGTGAACGTTCGCACCGCCACTCTCGACTTTCCGCAGACTGGCACCTGGTACAACTTCTTTGAGGACACCGAGCTCCAGGTAGACGACGCCACGCAGAGCTTTTCGCTGCGGCCGGGGGAGTTTCGGATCTACACCTCGAATCAGCTGCAGGCCCCGCCCGCGGGACTGGTCCCCAGCGCGCCGACGTTCCGGAGCACGGCCACCGTTGGCTCGAACGGGACCCAGGACTTCGGCAACACGGGCGTGGTCGTGGCCTTTTCCGGCGTAGGCGGTTCGGGAGAGGTGGTGACCGAGAAGCTCAACGAAGCTCCCCTTGGCACCGATGGCATCGATGAAAGCAACGCGAGCCAATACCGGTTTGTCGTGGAGGCCGGCGGCGACCTCAGCTTCGACGATGCCACGGAGATTCGCCTCGACGTAAGCACCCTCGGGGGCATCGACGACGCCAACAACGTGACGATTTACCAGCGGCCGACCGAAGACACGGGCTCGTTCACGGCCCTGACGACCTCGTACAACAGCACGGAGGACGAACTGGTCGCGCCCATCAGCTCGGCCGATACGCTCGGCGAGTTCGTGCTGGCGAGCAACAGCGAGCCGCTGCCGGTGGAGCTGTCCGGATTCGACGCACGGGTCGACGACGACGCGGTTCGCCTCACCTGGCAGACTGCCGCCGAGACCAACAACGCTGAGTTCCGCGTTCAGCGCCGTCCGGTAGAGCCGTCCCGCCGGGCCGGCTCCACAAATTGGAAAACCATCGGCCAAGTTGAAGGGGCCGGCACGACGACAGACGCACAGTCGTACCGCTTCGTGGACCAGGAGCTTCCCTTCGAGGCCGACCGGCTGGCCTACCGCCTCGCGCAGGTCGACGCGGACGGGAGCGTTCGCCACTTCAAGAAGGTGACCGTCCGGCGCAGCGTCCGCGAATTGACACTGCAGGGCACCTTCCCCAATCCTGCCCGCCAGCGAGTGACCGTGCAGTACGCCCTGCCGGCGTCGCAGACGGCCACGCTACGCCTCTACGACGTGTTAGGACGTCGGGTGAAGACGGTTGCGCAGGGAGAGCGGAAGGGACGGCACGAGGTGCAACTCGATGTTTCGGGCCTGACGAGCGGCGTATACTTCCTTGGCCTCACTGCTGGCGGAACGACCCGAACGCAGCGCCTGACCGTGGTGCGATAACCGCACCGGTCTCCTGGCGCCAGCGGTCCTCACGACGAGCGGCGAGCCAGGTCTGCCTCCACTGCGGATTGTCCACCCCTCTCCCCCATGATCCATCGACTGCGAGCCTGGAGCCGCGTGGTGATTGCGGTGGCGTGGGGGCTGGCAACAGTTCTCGGGGTCGCAGGCTGTGGCTCAGGCTCAGGGCCAGAGGCGGAGGTACCCACCACGCCCGCCGAGCGCACCCCGCAGTGGGCCCAAGACGCCGTCTGGTACCAGATCTTTCCCGAGCGCTTCCGCAACGGCGACCCGTCGAACGATCCCACGCGGCGGACGCTCCAGTGCCCGACCGGCGACGTTCCGTCCTCGTGGACGCCGAGTCGCTGGACGCGGGACTGGTACGAGCAGGCCGACTGGGAGCAAAGGATGGGCGGCTTCTACGACGGCGTGTACGACCGCCGCTACGGGGGCGACCTGCAGGGCGTGATCGACCGGCTCCCATATCTCGATTCGCTCGGCGTCACGGCCCTCTACTTCAATCCGGTCTTCTGGGCGCGTTCGCTCCACAAGTACGACGGGAGGAGCTACCACCACATCGATCCGAATTTTGGGCCGGACCCGGCTGACGACAAGCGGCTCATCGCCCAGGAGAATCCTACGGACCCCTCCACCTGGCGCACCACCGCGGCCGATTCGCTCTTCTTCGCGCTCCTGAAGCAGGCGCACGCCCACGACATGCGGGTCATTATCGACGGCG
>PXSY01000011.1:3944-6884 GCA_003023125.1 Bacteroidetes bacterium QH_10_64_19 | reverse complement strand
GCTTTCGGCGGCGGCGTAGACGCGGTCCTGCCGCGCCGCCACGTCGTTCACCTGCTCCCCAATGAGGGGCTGCCGGAAGGTATCGCCCCCATCCGGCGTGACCGTGAGGCCACTTCGCTGGACCGACTCGTTGGTTTGGGCGCGCAGGGTGGCCATCCAGACCGGATTTCGCCCGTCGGGACGGGGCTGCTCGGCCAGGGCAAACACGATCTGACCGTTTAGGCTGTTCGGCGTGCCGTCGGGTCGAAACAATCGCCAGGCCCGATCTCCATCCGGCCCCACATCATCCGGCGTCGAGCGGTTGAGCCCCGCAAGCGTCCCGGCCCAGACCGTACCGGTCTCGTCCACCAGCACACTGAGCGCCTGATGGTTCTGGAAGCCGCGGTCGTCGTCGAGGGGCGGGGCCACAAGAAAGTCGTAGGACGCCGACGGCTCGATGCGCATGCTCGTATCCGGCGGCAGCACAACCCGCGACCAAGTCTGCCCCTGGTCGACCGACCGTCGAAGGCCGCTGCGCGCCCCAGCCACCCAAACGGAATCCTCGCCGCCCAGGGCAAGGTCCTGCGGGGGACTCCCCCCTTCCTGCGTAATGGGCACCGCCGGGAGCGTAGACGCCCCGTAGCTCACCGTCGTGTCGGCCGGGTCGTCGAGCGGCACCGGCCGCTCCTCGAACGAATTGCCTCCGTCCGTAGACACCAGAAATCCACCGCCGCCCACCGAACTGCCCCCCGCGTCGAACGCGAGGCCGGCCCACACGGTGGACGGATCCCCGGACGCCGCCTCCGCGGCCAGCGAAAACACGACGTTGCTCCCGTCTAGGAGTCGACGCTGGACCACCGGTCCGTCCGGGGCAAACAGACTGTCCTCTTCTTCCGCGTACACTGTCAGGAGCGGCCCCGCCCAGAGCGAATCGCCCGCCGCGGCAAGTTCCTGCACCGTATTGCTCACGATCGTGGGCGTCGGGCGGAGCTCCTGCAGGCGCTCCTGGGCCGGCCCCTGCCCACTGGCGGGCGCCGTCCAGAGTCCCAGTACGAAAAGACACACGAGAAGTCGTCTCATCGGCCGTCGGGCGATCGATTCACAGCAGCGGGACGGGCGGTAGCGGACGTGTCCGACGCCCCCGACGGCACAAACCGGAACTGCCCCGTCACCTGATTGCTCGTAAGGCTATCGTCGTCCACGGCAAAAACCCGAACCGTGTAGATCTCGTCAATGAGGGGCACCGAGAAGGCGAGACGTCCCCCGTATAGCGCGTCCTCCCCCACCGGCAGGGTTCCCGACGCCGTGCCTCGCGGGTTCGAGGACGGTTCGAGCAAAAACACGACGCGCTCGACCGTGCCGTCCGGATCGGTTGCCCGCGCCGAAATGTCTAACGGGACCTGTGCGGAGGAGTCCTGGACCTGATCGGACGGGAGCTCCGACTCGTGCACACTGTCCGGAACGACCTCCAGCGCCGACACCGATGGTGCCTGTCGGTCCCGCTCCGGCGCCGGGACCGTGTCGCCCCCGCCCAGCGCCAATCCCCCCACAAGCAACATGGACCCCACCAGAATCGAAATAAGAGACCCGTAAAGCCGTCCCAGCAGGACGGCTCCGTCCTCGGTTCGGGGTCGTTTTCCCAGCATACCAAACGGATTTACGATCAACGTTATGGCGTACTCAGGGGCTGCAGGCTGAAGCAGAGGATAAAGATGGCGATGGCCGCATAGCCCAGAACCCGCCGCGCGGGGGTCAGTGACTGCGGCCGCATCACCGGCGGATGCTTTACACGGACCAGAAAGATGATGAGCAGGCTCCACACCAGCCAGCCGGTCCAGCCGATGCCGGACAGCCCAAGCGTAGTCGCCGCGGCGACACTTCCAAGAAGCCCACACAGTCCCAGCAGGGTTCTCCGCGACGTGCCCCCGAAAATTTTATACAGGTACCCATAGTAAATGGCCGCCAGGATGATCCACGAGGAGCGCCCCACCCAGGGGCCCACTTCGTAGAGCGCCTGGCGCGTTTCCGCCATAAACCCGACCCCGCCCGAAAATAATAGCACGAACACAAAGGCCTGCGCGAAGCGGCGGTGCCACGTGTCGCCCAACAGGGCATACAGCACATGGCCCCCATCGAGTTGCCCCACCGGAAGCAGGTTCAGCGCCGTGAAGAAGAGCCCTAGCCACCCCGCAAAGAGCACTGGGTAATGGTACATCTCGTACATCGGCGGCACGTTGGCGAAAAACTGCGACAGCAACCAGTAGAGCGGGGTCTGCCCCACCACGATGATGGCGGTCCTCTCTCCCGTCGCAGGCGGCGTATCGGGAAACGTCCCGTACTGCCGGATGTGCTCCTTCAGGGCCTCGTGCGCGGGGACATCGAGCAGATACTCCGGCGGCGGCAGGGTGGAAAAGCCGTAGATGAGCGCCCCCAGGGCTACCACAAAGCCCGCCAGCGGCCCGGCCACCCCAATGTCGAAGAGCGCCCGCGTGCTCGGAATCCGCTGCCGGATGCTGATGACCGCCCCAAAGTTGCCGATGCCGTTGAACGGAAACGGAATGTAGTAGGGCAGCGAGGTGCGCACCCCATGGTACCGGGCCGCAAAGTAGTGACCGAATTCGTGGACCGTGAGGAAGCCGACCAGCGGAACCGCGTAGCGCAGCCCGTCGAGCAGCCACGCCTGGTTGATCGTCAGGACCAGGAGCGAGATGGTCTGGTCCTGCGCCTCATAATGGAGAACCCGGTTGGCCCACCACGACGCCCCAACGTAAATCGTAGAGGCCATCGTGAGGACAAACAACAGGAGGTGCAGCCAGTAGCGATCGGGAGTGGACTGCTGCGCCGATGCGGACTGCTCAGACGACGGCGGGACTGCTTCGACCTCGAACGACGGGTCGCGGGAAGACTGATCGGACTCCACAAGTGAAGATGTGCGTGCACGGCAATCGAGAGTGTGCCCGG
>PXSY01000011.1:1845-3858 GCA_003023125.1 Bacteroidetes bacterium QH_10_64_19 | reverse complement strand
GGCGCCCCGAAGGCCGTGCCCGGCACGAGCGCCACGTCGTGCTCTTCCAGGAGATAAAAGCACAGGTCACTGCTGTCCTCGATCGTCGATCCGTCGGGCGCCTCGGCACCGAGCACGCGCGAGACGTCCGGATACACGTAGAAGGCGCCTTCAGGCATAGGGCATCGCACCCCTTCGATGGCACGGAGGCGGTCCACCACCACGTCGCGGCGGCGGCGGAAGGCGGCCACCATCTCGTCAACGGGCCCGTGGTCCATTTCCAAAGCCGCCACGCCGGCCTTCTGCGTGATGCTGCACGGGGCGGAGGTAAACTGTCCCTGGATCTTCGCCGCGGCCTGGGCGATGGGCGCGGGCGCAGCCATGTAGCCGAGGCGCCAGCCCGTCATCGCGTAGGCCTTGGAAAATCCGTTGACGGTGATCGTCCGGTCCTTTAGCCCGGAGAATGACGCGAAGGCCCGGTGTTCGGCGTCGTAGAGCACGTGCTCGTAAATCTCGTCGGAAACCACGTAGACCTGCTCGTGGTCGCGGAGCACCGCTGCAAGCGCTGCCAGCTCCTCGGGCGGATACACCGTGCCGGTGGGATTGGAGGGCGTGCAGAGAATGAGAAGCCGCGTGCGCTCCGTGATGGCCGCCTCCAGCGCGTCGGGCGTGAGGCGGTACTGATCGTCGACGTCCGTGGAAATCACGACCGGCTCGGCCCCGCTGAAGCGTGCCATCTCCGGGTAGCTCACCCAGTACGGCGCCGGCACGAGCACCTGGTCCCCCTCGTCGCAAAGGGCGTGGATGGCCAACGCGAGCGACTGCTTGGCCCCATTCGAACAGACGATGTGGTCCGGGGTGTAGGACAGGTCGTTGTCCCGCTCCAGCTTGTCGCAAATGGCCTCCCGCAGCTCCAGGGTGCCCGGATTTTCGGTGTAGTCGGTAAAGCCGTCCCGGATGGCCTCCACGCCCGCGTCGGAAATCGGGTCGGGCGTGTCAAAGTCCGGCTCGCCCGCACTGAGGGCCACCACGGGATGGCCCTGTCGGCGCCGTTCCTCGGCGCGGGACTTCATGGCGAGCGTGGCGGACGGCTGCATCGCCTCCACGCGGTCGTTGAATTGGATGGGCGTCGAAGAAGACATAGGCAGTGTGTAGACCGGATCAGTCGAAAAGCACAGAGCAAACGAGGGAAGCGCGGAGGCGAAACGACGGCCTCTCGGCAGGTCAACTCACTGCGAGGGAACGACCGAATCTTTGTGTGTCAACGCCTCCACCACCGGCGGCGGGACGAACTTCGAGACATCTCCGTCCCAGCGGTGGGCGTCCCGTACCATCGAGGAGCTGATGAGCGCGTGCTCTTCGGCCGTCATAAAGAACACCGTTTCGAGCTCCGGCGCCAGTTTTCGATTCGCAAACGCCATCCGAAATTCGGCGTCAAAGTCGCTCACCTGGCGGAGTCCCCGCACCAGTGCCGCCGCCCCCACGTCGCGCGCTCGATCCACGATAAGCCCCTCGTACGCCTGCACCTGCACCCCTTCCAGGTCCTCGGTGCACTCGCGAACGAGCTCCGTACGCTCCTCCGTCGAAAAGAGTGTTTCTTTTTCCAGATTTACGCCGACAGTGACCTCCACAAAGTCAAAGATGCGGAGGGCCCGTTCCAGCACATCCCGATGCCCGAACGTGAACGGATCGAACGTACCCGGGTACAGCGCAAAATCGCCATCCATGAGAATGGGCGGTCGAGACCGAGAAACGCGCGTCGAGCAGTCAGGAGTTAGTCGTCGTGGAGCCCTCTTCTTCCTCAGACTCGGCCTCCTCGGGCGGCAGCGGCGGCCGAAACAGACTCACGATCGTCCGTCCGTAGGACCGACTCGTCATCAGGTGCGGATGCTCGTCGAACCAGTCGTGGGAACTATGCTCGAGGGTAAACACGCCGTCGGTCTGGAGGTGCGGGATCGCCAGATCGGGCATCTCCTGCATGGCCTCCAGCTTGTACGGGGGATCCGCCATGATGAGGTCGAGCTCCGGCCCGCT
>PXSY01000011.1:0-1746 GCA_003023125.1 Bacteroidetes bacterium QH_10_64_19 | reverse complement strand
CGGTTCTGCTCCACAAACGTGACAAGGACCGCTCCTCGACTGATGGCCTCAAGCCCCAGCGCCCCAGTGCCGGCAAACAGGTCCAGCACCTCCGCCCCTTCGAGATAGATCCGCGCATCGATGAGCCCGAACAAGGCCTCTCGCACGCGGGCCGTGGAGGGACGGGTGGCATGCCCCGATGGCGTTTTGAGGCCGTGCCCCCCGAATTGACCGGCAATGAGTTTCATGGTGCGTTGTACCCGTCAGTGATGGGTGACGAATTTTCGAGGACACACTACCCTTCGTAACAACCTGCGGGGAAAGAGATCCCCCAGATGCAGGGTCCAGTGTTGATGGGCGTCGAACATAATCCCCTCGCTCTTCGCCTCCGTGCTATCCGCGGCGGCGTCGGGCGACGTGGCGAGATGCGGGTCGTAGGAACGACCGCCTCTCACTACTTGCCGGTTCCACGCTCAGAACCTGTTTTGCGGGTGGATTCGGAGCCGAGACACAGTGGGCGACGCACATGAACGGTGCCCAAGCGAGCCCTGTAGCGGGGGCCGAGCCCCGCGAGGTCATGCCTCTGGTGAGCTACCGGGCGAGTGCAGAAACCGTTCTGTGCGAGATCCACGAAGTCGCAGGCCGTAGACATCTCGCCAAACAGGTTCTCAGTCCAATCCCGCCGAGGCGGCCCCGATGGCGGGCACATACTCTGTCCCTTGATCCCGATCCTCGAAACGATCCGGCACCCGGCGAAGCCCATCAAACGGATTGAGCGGGGTAGGCGAGCAGTCAAACACGGCCTCCAGCGGCCCCTCAGGCCCAGCCTCGGGCCCATACACAAGGAGACGATCCACGTCCTGCGCCGCTACGTCCACCCGATTCAGAAATCCAACCGCGTAGTACGCCCGATTCCCCGCAGTCCGCGCCTCCTGTGTGGCATGTGCATGGTGCCACGCTCCATTCCGGACGAGCGCATACTCCGTGTGCGTGGCGTACTGCCCAATGGCCAGGCTGTACGTGGCTTCATTCTCCGCAGCGGAGGCATTCGGACGCTCCGTATGTCCCACAATCCGGGCAGCGGCCTCCGAGCTGACCATCCGGGTCACGGTCTGCACAGGGAGAGCATCCGTCAGCGCATCCATCCGCTCCCCAACCCCCTGCGGCAAGGCCAGCACGTGCACCCACTCGACCGCCTCGTGTCCCTCCACGGGCCGGACCGTCTGGAGCGACAGGGCAAGTGTATCGGGAGATCGCGCACCGGTGACCAGTGCCGCCTGCGAGGTTACGTGCTGGCGCCGTTCCGACTCGGACAGACTGGCTGGAATGGGCGTGAAGAAACTGAAGGCATCCAGCGGATGCACAACCACCCGGAGCGCGCCGGCGTCCAGGCCTGCGAGCATTCCCCGGAGGGCCTCGGACACACCATCGAGGGCGTCGGTCTCTTCTCCCTGCCACAGGGCACGCACGACGTCAAACGAGAAGGTCTGGCCGCCGAGGCGCTGAAGGTCGCGGGCCTCCTGCTCCCGCGCGACTTCTGCGTACCGAATCGTCGAGCCCCGAATGTGAAGCGCGGCCGTGGTCGACTGTGTCATAGTGATTCCATCATTGCGTCCGCGCCCTAGAGCAATTGCGTCTCGGTCGTGGCAATCCGGGTTCGTCCTCCTCCGGGCGGTACGCCCTGCCCCCGCGGCTCCCACCGCGCACAGACCGCCCAGCTATCTTTCTGGGCGACGGCGGGCGTGCCTCCTTAGAGAACGATCCCGG
>PXSY01000010.1:607-4176 GCA_003023125.1 Bacteroidetes bacterium QH_10_64_19 | reverse complement strand
AATCCGGACTATCTCCTGAAGGTGCTCACCGCTGGAAATTAAATGCGATTGCCGTGGGCGACCGGAGGGAAGGCCCGAGCCCGGAGGTGCCCGGGCGCAAGCGCCGACGGTCTCAATTCGTACCGTGAAGGCAAGTTCCCGGGCGCGGCGCCGCTACGCCTCCATCTCTGCGTAGTGGTCGTGGAACCGGATGATGGCCTGGATGCCCTGATGGAAGCGGTCGAGGCCAAAGGACTCGTCGGGCGAGTGGATGGCGTCCCGATCGAGGCCGAAGCCCATGAGCACGCTGTCCAGCCCCAGATGTTGCTGGAAGTCGGCCACCACGGGAATGGTGCCGCCGTTGCGCACGAAGACGGGCTCGGTGCCGCGCACCTCCGCCATGGCGTGCTTGGCCGACTGCATGGGCGCAATGGACGGGTCGACGAGTACCGGGTCGCCGCCGTGGAGCCGCCGCATCGAGCAGGTCATGGTGTCGGGCACCTCGGCCTCCAGGTGGGCCTCCAGCTTGTCGTAGACATCGGGCACCGACTGGTCGGGCACGAGGCGCATCGAGAGCTTGGCGTGGGCCTTGGAGGGAAGCACGGTCTTGGCGCCCTCGCCGGTGTAGCCGCTCCAAAGGCCGTTTACGTCGAGCGTGGGCCGGGCCGTCAGGCCTTCGAGAATCGTGTAATCGCCCTCCGTGCGCACGTCGTCGATCCCGATGGCGTCCATCCAGGCCGCCTCGTCGAACGGAAGCTGGGCGTAGGCGTCCCGCTCCTCCGGCGTCAGGTCGATCACGTCGTCGTAGAAGCCTGGAATGGTGACCCGGTGGTTCTCGTCGTGCAGGCCCGCGAGGAGGCGGCTCAGGGCGTTGGCCGGGTTGTCCACGGCGCCGCCGTAGTTGCCGGAGTGAAGGTCGCGGTTGGGGCCCTGCAGGGTAATCTCGGCGTACGCCAGCCCGCGCAGGCCATAGGTGATCGACGGCGTGTCCTCCGAGAACATAGCCGTGTCGGAGATGAGCGCGATGTCGCCGTCGAGACGGTCGCCGTTCGACCGGACGTACGACTCTATCGCCATCGAGCCCGTTTCCTCTTCCCCCTCGATGATGTACTTGAGATTGACCGGCGGGTCGCCTTCGCCAGACAGGTACGCCTCGGCAGCTTTCACCTGCATGAACATCTGACCCTTGTCGTCGCAGGCGCCCCGGGCGTAGAGCGTGCTGTTGCGTTGCGTAGGCTCAAAGGGATCGGTGTCCCATTCGTCCAGCGGGTCGGGCGGCTGCACGTCGTAGTGGCCGTAGACGACCACCGTGGGCTTGGCCGGATCGGTGATGTGCTCGCTGTACACGAGGGGGTGGCCGTCGGTCTCAATGACTTCCGCGTGGTCCATCCCGATGTCATCGAAGTGGTCGCTGAGCCAGTGTGCAGCCCGCTCCACCTCGTCGGCATAGGCGGAGTCGGTGCTCACGGAGGGGATGCGAAGGAGCTCTTTGAGCTGGTCGACGAACCGATCGGAATGATTCTCGGCGTAGGAAAGGGCGGTGTCCATGCAGAGCGGAGAGGTTGGAGGGGAAAGTTCAGGGTGTGGCGTACCGTTCGGGACGGTGAGTCCGTGGGGCCGGGATTACAGGCGGTGGGTCAAGAGCTGCGAGTCATGAGAAGGCCAAGTGCTCGACCGTCCAGGGTTCAGGCCTCAAATGGAGACGGGCAGGATACAATGCAGTCGGTGTATTGTCCAGGGGCGGGCGGCTCACGTTTCACGAATTGTGCATCACGATCCTGTGGTCGCGGTCCGTTGCGGGGAAGCTCGGCTCTTCCGGTCCATGACCGCAGTAGCTCCTCTCACCTCGCGTTCACGGCGTGGAGGAGAAGGCGCGGGCTCTCGTCGGGCGCGTAATCGTCGCCGTCGTAGCTTCCAAAGGATGTCACGAGCTCCAGCCCGACCGCCGCGTACATCTCTTTCAGATCGTAGAGGGTGTAGAGGCGGACGCTCTCGTGGAAGGTTTCGGCCCCGTCTGCGTGCTCAATGATGATTTCCTTGTTCACACGCCCGTCCTCGATCCAGCGGTCCTGGTGGATCGTGCGGCCGTTCTCGGTCTCGTGGGTAGAGGGGCCCATCGAGTCGGCGACGACTGGGGCGTTCAGGAAGTCTTGCAAAAACCAGCCGCCGGGGCGGAGGGCGGTGGTCATGGCGCGGAGGGCCTGCTCGTTCTCGGCGTCGTCCTGGAAGTAGCCGAACGACGTGAACAGATTGACGACTCCGTCCGCGCAGTCCTCACACACGGAATCGCGCATGTCGCCGACCTGAAATGATGTGATGTCGTCGAGACCCTCGTCTGCGGCGGCCGAGCGCGCCTCCGCGATCGCAGCGTCAGAGAGGTCCACGCCCGTCACGCGATAGCCGCGACGCGCCAGAACGCGGGCGTGCCGTCCGCGTCCACAGCCGATGTCGAGGATGTGGGCGGTCGGCGAGGGATTGATCTCACGCTGAATCAGGTCGACCAGTTGTTCGGCCTCCGCCTCGTCCCGATGGTCGTACACCTGTGTGTAGGCGTCGCTCCAGAACCAGTCTTCGTACCAGGACATGCTCTTGAGTACGGGCGAATGGGGGAGAAGGGGAAGGTCAGCGGACCGCAGTCGGCGGACGGCGGGGCTACTCCTCCTCAAGGGTATCTTCGAAGGGGGCAAGGGCCTCCTCCACCGGGCGGGCGCTCGGGTACCAGCTCACGATCTTGCGGACGACATCGTCGAGCAGGGCGTCGGGACAGGAGGCCCCGGAAGTCAGGAGCACGTCGACCGGCGTGTCGGTGGCTGGAAACCAGTGCTCGGTGGCCACTTCCTCCTGTGCGTGGATGTCGAAGTGGTGGATCTCCGACGGCGCGTCGAACGCGTCGGCGTCCCGGATGAAGTACGTGGGCATGTGCTCCTCGCAGAGCTCCACGAGGTGGCTTGTGTTTGACGAGTTGTATCCGCCCACAATGATGCCGACATCGGCCCCGTCCTCAATGAGCGCCATCGTGGCGTCCTGGTTTTCGTTGGTGGCGTAGCAGAGCGTGTCGCTCGTGTCGGCAAAATGCTCCTTCACGTTTGCCTCCCCGTAGCGGTCCGTCAAGGCCTCGCGCATGAGGTCGGCGATGGCGGCCGTTTCATCCGCCAGCATGGTGGTCTGGTTCACCACCCCTAGCCGCTGCAGGTCCGTCTCCGGATTGAAGCCCTCCGAGTACTTGTCGTTAAAGTAGTCGTAGAAGAAGTCGCTCCCCTTGTCGCCGCGAATGACCTTCGCCAGTTCCTGGGCCTCGTCCATGTCCCGCACGATGACCACCGGGCCTTCCTCCTTCGCGTGGGAGAAGGTGGCGCGCGTTTCCTCGTGGTAGCGCTTGCCGTGCACGACGATCGAGTAGTCGTCGTCCCCGATCTGGGAGCTTTTGCGCCACACCTTCTCCACGAACGGGCAGGTAGTGTCGTACGACTCGGTGTCGACGCCCCGTTCTTCGAGTGCCTGCTCCACCTCCAGCGTGGTGCCAAAAGCGGGAATGATGACCACGTCGTCGGGCGTCAGCTCGTCGAACGGGATGCGCTGCTCGCCCTTGG
>PXSY01000010.1:0-564 GCA_003023125.1 Bacteroidetes bacterium QH_10_64_19 | reverse complement strand
CATCTCCGAGAGAAGGAAGATCCGCTTGTCCGGATTCTCTTCGAGCGCCTCGTAGGCGATCTCGATGGCCTGTTCGACCCCAAAGCAAAACCCGAAATGACGCGCAATTTTGAACCGCACCGGCCCGAAGTCGATGACTGAGGGCGACAGGTCTTTTTTCCGCGGATCAGTGGCCTGGCGTGCGTCCTTGACCGTCGAGATGATGGGGCTCTCGTAGAAGGTGGGAACGTCGAACTGGCGCATGGGCGTCAGAGGTCACAGGGAGGACAGCGAAACACCGCGGGCTCGTACGAGAGGGGCGCGCCGGTGATTCGGAGACTGATGGGAGGGATGGAAGTGTGAAAGGATGGACGTGTGGAGGCGTGGAGGCTCGGAAGCGTGGCTAATGCGTCTCTTTCGCACTACGGGGGCAGGTGAGCCGCGGCGACACGAATCGACGTTTAAACGCGATCTGCTGGACGGAGACCATAGAGGAGATCAGGAACATCCGGCCAGGGTGTTCGCTTGAGGCAGCGGTTGCGCGGAAGTCTGCGGGACGGGGTCTCCGGAGAATCAAAGATTTAT
>PXSY01000009.1:2368-7676 GCA_003023125.1 Bacteroidetes bacterium QH_10_64_19 | reverse complement strand
GGGCCCTCGACGACCTGACGGACCTGCAGTCGGAGGGGCCGTTCGACCTCATCCTGGCGGTCGACGTGATGGAGCACATCGCCGATGACGAGGCGGTCTTCGAGCACTTCGAACGCGTGCTGCGGCCCGGCGGCCACGTCATCATCAACACGCCCTCCGACCGGGGTGGGTCCGACGTGCGGGCCGAGGGCGATGAGAGTTTTATCGGCGAGCACGTGCGGGAAGGATACGGGCGTAAGGAACTGTCCGAAAAGCTGCGTCGGGCTGGGCTGGAGCCGGTACGGGCCCTCTACACCTACGGGCCGTACGGCTCGGCGGCCTGGCGCGGACTCATCAAGTGGCCCATGCAGATGCTGGGGGCCACCTGGGCGTCGCTCGTGGTACTCCCGTTCTACTACGCCGCGGCGCTGCCCCTCGGCCTGCTGCTCAACGCGACCGACGTGCAATGGGACAATGGCGAGGGGACCGGTCTCTTTGTGGTTGCACGGCGGCCGCAGGGGCGCTCGGAGTGAGCGTCGCCTCATGAAATGTTCACCGTTCCTTCGTGGACGTTGGACCCCCGAAGGTCGCCCTCGCCGAACACCGATACAGTGCACCGGTTCCTGACGGCGGTGCGCGCGATGGGGGGCAGCGTCCCTGCACATCGTCGCACGCCCCCTTCCTTACGGGACGGACTCCTATGGAACGAGACGGCCCGCGCTGTACCGGTCGCCTCGTTGCCGCGCGTCTTCCCACTCTTCCCGACTGCCGAACTCTCCATCATGACTGTAGAGGGCATCATGAGCCGCGAGGTCGTGACCGTCTCCCTGGACACGTCCCTCGTGGATATTCGCAAGCGCCTCCAAGAAGGCGGCTTTCATCACATGCTCGTCGTCGAGGGGGATGAGCCCTGCGGTGTCATTTCGGACCGGGACGTGCTGCGGGCCATCAGTCCCTTCCTCGACACGTACACCGAGGAGCATCGCGACGTCCAAACCCTGGCCCAGCCGGCCTCCGAGGTGATGCGCACCGAACTGATCACGGTCACGCCGGACACTGACATTGGAGACGCAGCGAACAAGCTGCTCGACCACGACATCTCGTCGCTTCCCGTCGTGGACGAGGAGGAGCTCATTGGGATTGTCACCACGAAGGATCTGCTCCATCACTACACGAAGAACGGAAAGTGATCAACTCTTTTTACAGGAGCGGCTGCCCCCGCCCGTTGGGGCCGACCTCCCCCAGCCCCACGCCGCTGCTCGTCCATGTTTGGTCGGCATGACTATGGGCGCTGGCGACGGAGCCCCTCTCGCGGCGGTTCCCAACAGTGGGCTCCGAGACGCGTTGACAGTATCGTGTGGAGCGTCCGATCTTGAGACGTATCGCCCCGCGTCCTCATCCCCAATCCCCTCCGACCCGTGCAGACCAAGTACATCTTCGTCACCGGCGGCGTCACCTCCTCCCTCGGCAAAGGCATCTTCAGTGCGTCCCTGGGGCGCTTGCTCACAGACCGGGGCCTCGACGTGACCATTCAAAAGTTCGACCCGTACATCAACGTCGACCCGGGGACGATGAACCCGTACGAACACGGCGAGGTGTACGTCACCAACGATGGGGCCGAGACGGACCTCGATCTAGGTCACTACGAGCGCTTCCTGGACCAGCCCACCAGTCAGGCCAACAACGTCACCACTGGGCGGGTCTACATGGAAGTGATCAACAAGGAACGAGAAGGGGCGTACCTGGGCAAGACCGTGCAGGTGGTCCCCCACATCATTGATGAAATTAAGCACTGGATGCTGAAGCTCGGGGAGACCGGCGACTACGATGTGGTCATCACCGAGATCGGCGGCACGGTCGGCGACATCGAGGGCCAGCCCTACCTGGAGGCCATCCGCCAGCTCCGCAACGAGCTGGGGCCACGCAACACCATGATCGCCCACCTTACCCTCATCCCGTACCTCCGCGCGGCGGGCGAGTTGAAGACGAAGCCCACGCAGCACTCCGTCAAGGAACTGCTGGCCCACGGCCTCCAGCCGGACGCCATCATTTGTCGCTCGGAGCGCTCCCTCACCTCGGCCGTGCGGCGCAAGATCTCGCTTTTCTGCAACGTCGAGGAGGAGGCGGTCATCCAGATGCTCGATGCGGAGACGATCTACGAGGTGCCGCTCCTACTTCAGGACGAGGGCATGGGCGAGTTCATAGTCGACCGGTTCTATTCCGATGAAGAGGATGGGGACGCTTCGGGGCGCGCCAACGACGGGCGAGACGTGGGGTACAGTGACGACCCCGATCTCAGCGACTGGATCGAATTCCGTACAAGTCCATCTCTGAGAGCTTCATCCTCGCAGGGGTGCCGGACGAGGTGCAGGTGGACGTCAAGTACGTTCTGTCGGAGGACCTGTCGCCCGGCACTGTGGAGTCGGTGCTCGGGGACGTGGCGGGCGTGCTCGTGGCGCCGGGCTTCGGCGATCGGGGGGTGGAGGGAAAGATCCTCGCGGCCCGGTACGCCCGCGAGCACGATCTGCCGTTCTTCGGAATCTGCCTGGGGCTCCAGTGCGCCATCATCGAGTTTGCTCGTCACGTCTGCGGGTGGGCGGGCGCCCACTCTACGGAGTTCGACGAGGAGACCTCCTACCCGGTCATCGATCTGATGGAGGAGCAGAAGGAGATCTCCGACAAGGGCGGGACCATGCGCCTCGGGCAGTACGACTGTCGGCTGCAGGAGGGCTCCCGCGCCCGCGAAATCTACGACGCCCCCACGGTGCAGGAGCGCCATCGGCACCGCTACGAGGTGAACAACGTCCTCCGCTACAAGCTGATGGAGGAGGGAATGCGCTTCAGCGGGGTAAATCCCGACACCGATCTTGTCGAGATCATGGAGCTGCCCGACAAGCGCTGGTTCCTCGGCGTGCAGTTTCACCCCGAATACCGAACCACCGTGGGCAATCCCCACCCCCTCTTCCGGTCCTTCGTGCGGGCCTGTACCACCTATGCCCACGAGCAGGACCTCGTCGAACGCCCGCAGCCGCCGGAGCGAGAAGCCATGCCCCTCGCGTCGGTCGACATGTAAGTGCGTTTGCGCGTTGAACGTTGGGTCGCATGTCGATTCTGTGAGTTAGCTGAGGAGTAGTTGTCGTGAAATGCGACGAATGCGGACGACGGACGGCCGCGCGGGATGACCTTCGCAGGGCTCAGGCCCCCGATCGCCGATCAACGCCGAGGAATAGCCGTCCGCAGTCTGCTGTCCGCCGTCTCTTTTGAGGACCGCACGGCTTCTGGATCCCAACTCACAGGCTTGAAGTGCTACTCAACGGTCCAACGTACCGACCTTCCAACGCAGTCAGAGGGTGCGGATCAGACCGAGCAGCCGGCCGATGACGTAGCATCCCGGATCGGTGGGGGAGAACGTCTCCTCGGCGTAGTGGCGGTCGGCGGGGCGGAGGTGCAGCTTCCGGTTGGCGAAGTGAAACTCGCGCGCCAGCAGTTGGGTCTCCACGAGGGCGGCCGCGAGCGTTCCATTCTCCAGGTCGGTCCAGTCCATCTCTTCGATCAGGAGCAGGTCGCCCTTCCGAATGCCAGCCCCATCCATCCCGTCGTCGCCCGCCTGTCCAATGAGGCAGTCTGCCGGATCCTGAGCCCCGCGCAGGAGACGATCGTCGACCGAAAGCGTGCCGGACGGGCGCTCGCGGAGCTGTTCTGGCTCGTCGCTGGGCGTGCGGCTCACGACGGGGAGGCTGGGCAGCCCCCCACCCATCCCGAGCGGGTTCTGCTCCTCCTCCGGCAACTGAATGCCCCGAGCCTCGTGCTTCGTGCGCTCAATCCAGCCCTTTTTCTCGAGGGTCTGAAGCAGCTTGTAGACGCCGTTCGTTGACGAGATGCCGAGTGCCTCACCAATCTCTTGCAGGGTGGGGGGCTTCCGGTTCCGGTCGAGGTAGCCCCGAATAAACTCGTAGGCCTCGTTCTGGCGCTGGGTCAGACGCTCTTTTTTCATCGGACACGTGGAAGCTGAAACGCAGTGGAGAGCAGTGCGAGGAACGCCGGGCGGGCACGACGTCACCCCTGTACGCAACATATGTGTGCGGACAAGAGCGCGGCAAGGGAAGAGGGAGTGAAAAAGTTTTTACCCCGTAGTTCTCCGTGGTGAAAAAGTGTTCACCCGGCGGGTAGAAAGAGCCACTTAACCCCACGAAAATGTATGTGCACATGGGTTGGACATAGAGGGTTTGGGGGGGAATTGAGGGGGAAAACCGGGGGCTTTCGGCGCTGAGCCTTGACATTGGCGACGAAACCCGTACCTTGTGCAGGGCGTGGGGAAAAGTGGGGAATTGTCCCAAGGGAAGAAGCACTCCAATCGCCGTTTCGTGAATCGTTGCTCCATGCTACACATGGAGACCGTCCGCCATGGGGTTTAAAGGACAGGCGGAATATTCCGTAGACAGCAAGGGCCGGGTCGCCATCCCGGCCAAGATGCGGAAGTCCATGTCGCCTCAGGCGGACGAGACCTTCACGATCACACGGGGATTCGAGGACTGCATTTTCTTGTACCCCAAGGACGAGTGGGCTGAGATTGAGGAGGAGATCGACGATCTGAACATGTACGACCGAGAGGTCCGGAACTTTGTCCGCATCATCATGAGGTGGGCCAACGAGGTCAGCCTCGACGGACAGGGGCGCATCAGCATTCCGAATCCGCTGCTCGACTTTGCTGAGCTCGATGGGTCGGCGCTTATCATTGGGGCGTTCAATCACATCGAGATCTGGAATCCGGAGGAGTTCGACGGGTACCTCAACGAGCAGCCCGAAGATTACGAGACGCTTGCCGAAAGTGTGATGAGCATGTAAGGCACCTCGCACGCAGGGCCGACTGCACATAGAGCCGGCTTCCTTGGGACCGCGGACGCGAACCGATGTCAGCCAGCGACGCACAGGGCGATGCTCCCGATGGTGGCGACCCGCTGCGGTACGCCACCGAGTACCACGCACCTGTTCTTTCACACGACGTACAGGCCCGCCTCGTCACCGACCCGTCCGGTCGCTACGTAGACGCGACCCTGGGCGGCGGTGGGCACGCCCGAGCCCTGCTCGACGTGCTCGACCCAGAGGGCGTAGTGCTCGGCATCGACCGGGACCCCGACGCCCTCGCGACGGCCCGCGATCGTCTCGCCGACGCGCGGGAGGACGGGCGCTTCCGGACGGTGCGGGGCACCTTTGGCCGCGTCCGCGAACTGCTGGAGGCAGAGGCGTTCGTGCCCGTCGATGGCGTGCTCTTCGACCTCGGGGTGTCGTCGCATCAGATCGACGACCCCGAGCGCGGCTTCAGCTTTCG
>PXSY01000009.1:0-2182 GCA_003023125.1 Bacteroidetes bacterium QH_10_64_19 | reverse complement strand
ATCGCGGTCATCAGCTATCATTCGCTGGAGGATCGGCGCGCGAAGCGGTTTCTCCGCTACGGCAATTTTGAGGGCGAGCCGCGGCGCGACCTGTACGGCAACCTCGTGGCCCCGTGGACCGAGAGGCCCCGCGGTCCCATCGAGGCGCGCGAGGCAGAGGTCAAGGCCAATCCGCGGGCCCGCAGCGCGCGACTCCGGGTGGCCGAGCGGCGAGACGAGGCGGAGATGAACCCTCCGGCACCGTCCTTTTCATGAGCCGTCGGGGAAGACGCGACGGTCTTGTTCGACACAACATTCAGCAGAACGATGAGCAGACGACGCGGCTCTCCACATACGAGTGTTCCCCACGGGAACAGTGATCGCACGAGGCGGACGGGCCGTTCGTCCCGGTCCCGAAGCGGAGACGGAGCCCCCGACGCGACCGATGCCTCGCAGGCCGCGTCCGGCGGCTGGGTGCGGCACGGCACCGCGCTCCCGAGTTGGACGGACTTGGAGCCGTCCACGAATCGGCGTCGCCGCGCGCCGGGCGACCGGAGCTTCCTCGAAAACGTATCGACCGGGCGCTTCGCGCTTCTGATTCTCGCGATTGCGGGCCTGTTCACCCTCTACGTGGGACACGTCCACACCACGACCGACCTGTACAATCAGCTTCAGGAGGCCCAGGCGGAGAACCAGCGTCTGCACCTGAAGCACAATCGCCTGAAGGGCGCCTACGACCGCCGCACGGGGCCGTCCGTAATTTACGACCGGGCCCGCGACCTCGGACTGCAGGAGAGCGTCACCTACGGCCCTCCAATTTCAACTGACGAATGACGACTGGCGAATGAGGCGGAGAACACAGCCACAATTCGGCCTGACAGCCGCCATTCGGCAATCACCATTCGGAACTTCCAATTGCCATGAAGCCCAAGGATCAAATTCTGGCCCGGATGTACGTGGTGCTAACCCTGCTCGGCCTCGTGCCGGTGGCCGTGGCCGCGCAGATGGGACGCATCGTGGCGATGGAGACCGATGCGCTTCGGGAGCAGGCGCAGGCGCAGGCCCGCTCTACCGTGCCCATTCCGGCCATGCGGGGCACCATCCTCGACCGGGACGGACGGGGGCTGGCCACGAATACGGCGCGGTACGACCTTGCCCTGGACCCGACAGTGAAGGATTTCCAGGAGCAGGCAGATTCGTTCTTTGACAAGTTGGCCGCAGTGACCGACGTGCCGGTGTCCCAATACCGGCGGCGGGTGGCGACCCGGTCCAGCCCCCAGTACGTGCGGCTGCACGACGACCTCCGGCCCGACCAGTACGATCAGATTGAGTCGTGGGACGTGCCGGGCGTCATTTTAACGCCCGAATTTGGGCGACGCTACAACTACGAGACGACGGCGGCCCACGTGATGGGACACGTCGGGGCCGAAGGCACCGGCCTTGCGGGCCTGGAATTGGCGTACGACGACACCCTCAGTGGCACGCCCGGCCGTCGCATCGTGCGACGGAACCGGAAGGGCGAGATTGAGGCGTATGTGGGCGGGAAGGTGGTACAACCCGACCGGGGTGACGACCTCGTGCTCACGATCGATCTGGTGCGGCAGGCCGCGCTCGAAACGGAGCTCCAGCGGGGCGTCCGCGAGAGCGGGGCGGCGTGGGGCACGGCGGTGGCCATGAACCCGAACACGGGCGCGATCCTCGCCATGGCCAACGTCCCGACCTACAACCCCAATCGCCCCGGCGCGGCCTCCGACGCAGCGCGACGCAACCGGGCCGTGACCGACCGCTTCGAGCCCGGATCGACGTACAAGCTCGTGGGTGCCGTTGCGGCGGTGGAGCAGGGGATTGTCAGCCTCGATGATTCCGTCCCCGTGGAACGTGACCGACAGTTCGGACGTGTCGACCTGGTTCCACGCGGCGGTGACCACCGTCTTGAAATCGCACTCTCCGGGATCAGTGACTATCCCACCGTGCTGTGAAAGCGTGACCAGGTCGTCGATCACACGGATCATCCGGTCGGTCGCTGACCGTGCCGACTCGATGGATTCCGTGACAGCGTCGTCGTCGAGCTCCCTATCGATCATGTCGAGTTGCCCGCGCAGAATACCCACTCCATTCCGGAGTTCGTGGGTGAGTGCGTTCGTGAACTCGTCGAGTTGCTCTTCGTGCCGGGCCAGTTCCTCTCGCTGGTGTATGGTTTCGG
>PXSY01000008.1 GCA_003023125.1 Bacteroidetes bacterium QH_10_64_19 | reverse complement strand
CGATGGCGGACGCCCCCGGATGGTCGATCCACTCGCGCACCGAGGTCTGATCGTCGGGAAGACGCACTTCGTCCCGAAAGGCCTTCAGCAGCACCCCGTCGACGAGCTGCTCGGAGGAGAGCTGGGTTTCGGTGAGATCGGCCATGGGCGATGGTAGCTTGCTGAACCGGAGGTGCTGTGCGTCCTGAGCATGGGAAAGGCGTGTAGCGAAGGACATGATACGTGAACCGTGATTCGTGAAAACGTGAACAGAAGAAATTGCCCGCAATCACGCTTCCCGTATCACCTTTCACGTTTTACGCCTCACGTATCACGAATCACATTCCAGACTACGAGCCGTCGAGAGCTGTGCTCCCGTGCCCCCGGGTTTTCATCCATCCCGCACGGAGCGGGCACCGCGTCCGTCTCAGTTCGGGACTCGCTCCGATGCCGCGGGCCCGATGAGGGTCTGCAGGACGGCGAGGCCGGCGGGCTCAGCACGGAGCCGGCGCGGCCCCAGGGACACGACGGTGCCTCCCGCCGAAACGGCCGCCTTCACCTCCGAGTCCGCAAACCCGCCCTCCGGCCCCACGAGGACGAGCGCTTCGTCAAACGGCCGCGCCCTACCGGCGGCCCGGTGGAGGGGAACGGCATCGTCCCCTGAGTGACACACAAATTCCGCGGCCGCGTCCGATGCTGAGGCAAGCGACTCGGGGGACTGCGGCGCCGTGAGGGTCGGCAGCCAACTGCGGCGGCACTGCTTCATTGCGCCCACCATGACGCTGTGGAGCCGGTCTTTCCGAATGGAGTTCCGCTCCGTCCGGCGCGTCCGCAGCGGCACGATGCGCCGCACGCCCAGCTCCACGGCCTTCTCCACGAACGTCTCGAACCGCGACCGCTTCTTGAGAATCCCGAGGCCCACGGTGACCTCGATCGCCGGCTCCCCCACGTCTTCGCGCTGCTCTGTGATCGTTCCCACCACCTGGTCGGGTGTGAGGTGGTCGATCCGTGCGCGGTACCAGCCGCCCTCCCCGTCGACCACGACCATTTCCTCCCCTTCATGGGCCCGGAGCACGGTACGCAGGTGCCGGGCCTCCGCCTCGGGCAGCACGACCCGGCGTCCCCGAAGGGCAGAAGGCGGAGCGTAAAAATTGGTGGTCATCGGAGAAGCATCCACTCTGCAGTTCACCGGTTTCGCGGATGAACGGAATCCCCAGGGAAACGGTCTTGCTGATACGGCTTTCCCTCGAAACCGCCGAGTTTGAAAGGGCCGAACCTATTGCTCACGGGAACGGGACGACCAGTGAATGGCTGCAATGCGCCCCCCGTCTGGAGTGTCCCGCAAAACCATCAGTTCGGCACTGGAAAGGTCGACCGAGTCGTCGTCATAGGTACCGTGTAGGCGACTTCGCTCTTGTGTAGAACGGTACAGGGGTATTCCTCTCGGCCTTCCGTAATTTCGATACTGGCTCGTGGGTTTGTCCTCCATAGAAGGAGTCTTCGGTTGGAGTGGGTCCGCGTGGCGATGCGGCTCCAACTTCTGCCCTGCAAAATGCTACATAGGAGCGGCGTGATTCGGTATCCTGGCTCCCCTTGCACGATCGTGAGGTTGCCCAGACCAAGACGGAACTGGTGCTAAAAGTCGTCGATGACCCGCTGGGCCAAGTCTTTATCGAACGGCCCGGTCCCATTTTCGTCGTCTTCGTCGACCGGAATCTCATCACCTTGGCTCGACCTCTCGGAATCGTCCTCCCTCCCTGAGGCATCCGGCTCTTCCGTCCGGTCGGACCGAGACGGGGTCTCTTGCTCGGAGGGAGGCGCCCCTTCCCCGTCCCGCCCAATAAGCTCTTCCAGCACCTTTTGGACCAGTGGGCGAAGGCGATCGAGCTGACTGCCCGAGATCTCTCCCTCGTACACCTGCGCCGCCAGGAATCGGACGAGGTGATCGTCGGGAGACTCTCGCTGCCGGGCGAAGTAGCTCCGCAGGAGTTGGCTGGTCTGGAGGTCACGGGCGGCCGAAAGAATCCTCTTTTTGTCAAAGGCGGGCTTCGAAAGTCGCCTGAGGTCCTGAATCTCATCGGACTCGTAATCGAGTAGATTGAACTCCAGGAAGGGATGCTCTTCAGTTCTGATGCTGGTCTCCAGGTCCGCGTAGAACCGGTAGGTCAGCCCGTTGGTGAAGGCAGCCACATCCGCCTCCAGCTCCCCGAAATACTCGAACAGGGAGCCCTCCCCCCGAGCCTCGTCCTCATAGGCATCGGGGTCTGTCTTGGCTTCGGCACATTGGAGAAGCATAATCGGAGTTCCCTCCTCTTTGATGGCGTAATCCACCATCTTCGTAGCCTGCTCTCCGTGTCCAATTTCATACTCGGGCTCCACCTGCCGGACGTCGAAGGGATTGTAGCCGAGCATATTGAAGAAGGGAAGGATGAGGGCGTTCTCCGTTTTCTTTCTGCTGCCGAGGGCGTGAAGCTGTCGCTCCGCACTGGACTGCAACGAGGAAATCCGTTCGGAAAAGCTCATGACAGAGTAGGGAAGCTGGTGACAAATGAGCACTGTTGGGTTGTGGACATCCAGCGTGTGGACATCGCACATGCGGTACCGGGGCCCCTTTTGACGGAGCCGCCCTCCCGAAAAAATGACCACCCTTAGCATCTACGCCGAGGGGGCGACGGACTATACGGCTCTATAAGGGTGAGAAGCTGTTTGGCGGACGTTCTGTGGCCACCCCGGAGAGTACTCGGTCGCTTCGCTCCCAGCGCTGCGACTTCGTGGATCTCGTGCAGAAAGGCTTCTGCGTTCGCCCGGTAGCTCACCAGAGGCATGACCTCGCGGGGCTCGGCCCCCGCTACAGGGACTCATTTGAGCACCATTTTGCAGCATCGACCACTATGTCTCGGCTGAACATCAATCCACCAAACAGCTTCTGATGATAACATTAACGAGTTCCATGATTGGTAAGAGCGCTGAGCGCGAGACCAACGTGGGGGCCGGTTTCCGAGTCGCGCCCGCCGGCCGTATGGATCGAACGGCGGACCGGTCTCGTCCCTT
>PXSY01000007.1 GCA_003023125.1 Bacteroidetes bacterium QH_10_64_19 | reverse complement strand
GCCGCCTGTGTCTTGCAGCCGTTCTCATCGCCCTGGGGCTTGGAGGGGGGCGTCAGGAGCCGGTGCAGGCCCAGCACACAACGGTACTGCGGGGCGGACGTCTCTTCGACGCCACGGACACGACCCTCACGGACAATCCGGGCCTGGTCGTGCGGGCCGGAAACATCATGGCGCGCGGGGCCACGGCCCTCGACACCACCGGGGCTCGCATCGTACAGCTTGACGACGAGCACGTCATTCTGCCGGGCCTGGTCGACCTGCACGCCCACTACGCGGTGGACTTTTTCGGGGAGGGGCGAGTGGAAGAGACGGAGGGCTATCCTCGGCTTTATCTCGCCAACGGGGCCACCACCACCTTCACGACCGGCGAGATGCAGCCGGAAAAGATGCGCCGGGTGCGTCGGGCCATCGATCGGGGCGACCGCGTCGGCCCCCGCATCCTCACGTCCGGGCCCTACTTCGGCAAGGCACGACCGGGCTGGGACACGACCCGCACCCCGGAAAGCATTCGCCGGGAGGTTGACAAATGGGCCGCCCGCGGGGTGCACCACTTTAAGGCCAAGCGCCTTCAGGCCGATCTGCTGCGGGCGCTCATCGACCAGGCGCATCGGCACGACGCCACCGTGACGGGGCACCTGGGCTCCGGCTACGGCCAGAGCGTCAACCCGCGCACGGCCATCGATATGGGCATCGACCGCATCGAGCACTTTCTGGGGGGCGACCAACTGCCCGACAGCGTGCGGGCGTACGACACGCTGCCTACGGCGACGCCGGACGCCCCGGCGTTTGATCGCATCACCCAGCACTTCCAGCGGCACGGGGTCTTTTTCGATGCCACCATCACCGCCTACGGCTACTACGGCACCCGAAGGTCCGAGATCTACCGCGACTGGCCGAATGCGCAGCAGTATCTTACCCCCTATCTGCGGTCCGTGCTCACCGAGGAAGACTTCCAGGAGCCCATCCAGCGCTTCCAGCAGATCTTTGAGGTCAAGCTCGACCGCATCAAGGCCTTCTACGACGCGGGGGCGGGCGACCACATCACGCTGGGCACCGATCACCCGAGCTGGGGGGAGTTTCTGGCCCCGTTCGGCGTGCATCGCGAGCTGCAGGCGTTTGTGAGGGCCGGGATTCCGGAAGCCGCAGCGCTCCGGATCGGGACGATCAATGGCGCCCGGGCGCTCCGCATGAGCGACCGGATCGGGACCGTCGAGGTGGGCAAGAGCGCAGATCTGTTCGTCGTCCGGGGCAACCCGCTGGCCGACATCCGCAACACGCGCAACGTCGAGTGGGTGATGACGCGCGGGGATCTCTACCGGGCCGCGGCGCTCCGCGAGGCCGCACAGGGGACGGTGGGCCCCGACAATGCCAACGAGGCCGACGCGTTCAAGCCGGACGCCTCTCAATAGTCCAGAGCGATCCCGTTAGGTCCCTGCTCACGCGGCCCCGAGCACCCGTTCCCGGCCGGAGACGAACGGGAGGCTACCACTGCTCGTAGTGGTCGACGATCTCGTTCAGGTTGTCGTGCTCGCCCTCGATGATGCCGACCACGAAGAGGCCGGTTTCATTTTCGAGCTGCGCGAGGGCGTCGGCGTCGGGGGGGCGTCGTCCCTCAGTCTTGATGAAGGTATCCTGGAGGGCCTTTTCGGCGGCGTCGGAGGGGGTGTCGGCCGTTGCGACGGCGGAGAAGGGGTCGAAGCCGTCTTTTTCGAAGCCAATAATCGTGTAGGTGGGCATGGTTTGGGAGGCGCCGAATCAGGAGGAGCGGGAGTGCAAAAGCAAGCCGCCGACTCCCAATGCGCGTGCCCCGTCGCCGTTTCTTGCGCCGCGCGTGAGGACAAGCGTGCGAGACGAAACGTTCGAGAAAGAGAAGCAAAAATCGAGTTTCGGCGTAGAAGGAGCCCGGACCCCCACCAAGAGACCGGGCCTTGGGAGAAATGCGTCCCAATCAGAAATGCACTCAGTAGACACATGGATTGAGGAGAATCTAACGTCGTTTTTCGTTTCTTAATGCCAGGGCCGAGTTATACCCAGATTCGGAGGTGTAGCGGATCCCAGTAGAACTGAACCGTCTGCGTGCCAACGGCTTTGGGGAACTCTCTGCGCCTCGGTCAAGAGCCGAGCCACTCGTACAGCAGGATGCCCCCGGCGACGGCCACGTTGAGCGATTCGGCCGCGGGCCGATTGGGGGCGCCGGGCAGGGATACGGGGGTGTCGAGGCGATCGAGGACGGCGGCGCTGAGGCCGTGCGCTTCGCTGCCCAGTGCGAGGACGGAGGGACGGGCCGGCTGCCAGGCATCGGCCTGAACGCCCTGAAGGTCGGCCCCGTAGAGGGCGGCATCGTGGCGGCGCAGGCGATCGAGGAACGGGCCGAGATCGTCGGTGCGAGACAGGGCGAGGGCCCAGTGGCCGCCGGCCGCCGCGCGCATCACTTTGGGGCCGTACAGTCCGGCCGTGCTGGGCCCCGCTACGACCGCGTCCGCCCCGAACCACGCTGCCGTCCGCAGGAGCGTGCCCGCGTTGCCGGGGTCCTGTACGCCGTCGAGCAGAAGGAGTGTACCGGTCGCGCCGAGGCGCTCCGGCACCGCGTTGGGGGCGGCGAGGCGGCGCTCCACCACGGCGACGAGGCCCTGCGGGGTCTCCACGTCGGTGAGCTCCGCCATCGTGTCGGGGTCGGTCTCGAATACGGGGACCGAGAGTCGGTCGAGCAGGGGACGCACGGACGGATCGTTCAGGGCGTCGGCGGTGACGACGGCCTCCACGAGGGGGCGGTTGGACAGTGGCTCGGGCATGGGTCTGTGCGACAATCAGAAAGGAGCGGGGCGCTGGACGGGACGGCGGAGCAACCGGAGCCGACGCAGATCGTTCATTCGCAGGGAATGTATGCGTAGGCACGGATGAATGTGTGGAGGACACAGTGTTTTCCCATCCGTCCACCGATCCACACGCGACCGGAGAGAACGAACGCACGTTGAAACCTGAGGATGATTCCGGGTTTCCACGCATTCGTGATTCCTCCGGAGAGAAGAACGTGATTGGCAGGGTGTCTAGAAGTCGCTCTTATGTAGCCCTTTGCGGGGCAGAAGTTAGGGGCCGCATCGCCATGCGGCCCCACGCTAACCGAAGCTCCCCCATTCTGTAGAGAGCAAACCCACGAGCCCGTGTCGAAAATTACGGAAGGCCGAGAGGAATAATCCTGCGCTGTTCTACACAAGAGCGTTAGAAGTTTCCCCATGCACCGGTATCTCTGTGTTTCCACGTCTCCATGCTGATTCCGACCCCGGCAGACGCGAGCGGCCCGGCGAGCAGCGTCCTCCGATGCGTGCGTGGGGCCTCCTCGGAGTGGCGGCCCTTCTTCTCGTCTCCTGCGCCAATCCGCAGGCCCCGAGCGGCGGCCCCCGGGACACGACGCCGCCTTCGGTGGTGGACACCCGTCCGGTGCGCGATACGGTGAATGTGCCGACGGACACCGAGGTCCTGCGCATCGAGTTTTCGGAGTACGTCGAACGGAGCGGTTTCCCGCAGGCCCTGTCCGTCACGCCGGCGTTCGAGCAGCGGCTGCAGTTTGACTGGAGCGGCCGCACCGTCGAGATGGAGTTTCCGTCGTCGCTCCGGGACAGCACGACCTACATTTTCACGCTCGACACGAACCTGAGAGATGCTCGCGGCGTCTCGCTCGAGAGCCCCATCACGGTGGCGTTTTCGACGGGTCCGAAGATTAATCGAGGACGGATCGAGGGGCAGGTGGTGGGGGCTTATCGGGGGCGTCCCGAGCCACAGGTCGACGTGTACGCCTATCTGCTGGCGCCCGACGAGGTCGGCCCTCGTCCTCTGCCGGATCGGCCCAGTTACCGCACGCAGACGGGGGAGGAGGGCCGCTTTGCGTTCGACTACATGCGGGAAGCGCGCTACTACGTGCTGGCCCTTCGTGACAATAACCGCAACCGCAAGCCGGATCCCGGGGAGCCGTTCGCCGTGCCCCCGCGGCCTGCGCTACAGGCGGACAGCGGAGCGGGCGCAGTACCTGTGCCCTGGCTGTTTGCCCAGAGCGACACCGCGGCGCCACGCCTGCAGCAGGCGCGATCGGTGAGCCGCCAGCGCGTTCGCCTGGCGTTCGACGAGCCGGTGCGTCTCCAGACGCAGGCCGCTGCGGCGTGGGCGCCGCGAGACTCGGCGACGGGATCGCGGGTGGACGTGGAAGGCGTCTACGCGGTGCCCGACCGGGAGAATGCCGTGGGGGTGCGGACGGCGCCGATGGAGGAGACCCGGCACGTCGTGCCGCTGAAGCGTGGGGTCGTCACGGATACCGTGGGGCGGCCGCTCGTGCCGGATACGGCGCGCTTCCGGGCCACTGCGCGCGAGGACACGACGCGCACCCGGTTTCGGGGATTTCTGCCCGCCGACCTTGGGCGCGATTCGACGGGGGCGCGGCCGCTGCTTCCCGGGGTGCAGCCCGGCGTCCGCTTCAATCAATCGCTGGACAGCACCCAGCGGCGAGCGGGCGTGCGGATTCGTGACACGACAGGCGCCCCCCGGCCCGCTTCGCTCTCGACGGACGACGGCACCCGGTACCGGATTCAGTTCGAGTCGTCCCTGTCTCCTGAGCAGTACGTGGACGTAGAAGTGCAGGGCGACGTGTTTGCACAGGCCGACACGACGTATCAGCGGCGGTTTCGGCGCGTCACGCGTCGGGTTCTCGGCGAACTTGAGGGGCGCGTTCGGGTCGCCGACACGGCGCGGGAGGCAGCGGACTCTACAGACGGGGCAATGGACGACACGACGGCTGTCCGACTGCCCGCCGGCCTCACCGGTCGGGCGGAGGCGGATACCCTCACGGTCCCGCCCGTTGATACGGCGACGATGAATCCCGATGGCCCTCGGGCCCGCCTGGACTCGCTCTTCTACGGCGGACCCGTGGCGATTTCACTTACGACCGTCGAGTCGTCGGTCCCAGTGGCGCCTCGTCGGCTGACCGCGTCGCCCGGAAGCACGTTCGTGTTCGACCAGCTCCCAGACGGACAGTATCAATTTCGGGCGTATCTCGACCGCAACGAGAACGGGCGGTGGGACGTTGGCCAAATTCAGCCCTACCGCCCGGCCGAGCCGGTAACGTGGCTCGGCGAGCCGGTGGAGGCCCGGCCCCGATGGACGACAGAACTCCCGGCTCCACTGCGCCTCCCCGTGCTCGCGCCGGTGCCCCGCCCTCGGGAAGGCCCGCGCCATGCGGGAGGCCGACCGGTACACCATCGACGAGTATGGCCTTCCTAGCCTTACGCTCATGGAGACGGCCGGACGCGGGTGTGCCGAGCGTATCCGAGCTGCCTATGGGCCGATGGAAGATGAGACGGTCGTGGTGCTCTGTGGGAAGGGCAACAATGGAGGGGACGGACTCGTGGTGGCACGGTACCTTCTGACGGCCGAGGTCCGGGTGCACGTCGTCCTGACGAGTGCGGAGGAGACGCTGAGTCCCGACGCGGCACAGAACCTGTCGCTGCTGCGACAGCTCGGGGAGCAGGCGCCGGAGCGACTCACGATGGAGCAGCTCGGAGCTCTTGATGCGCTCACAGAGACCGTGCGCGCCCTCCAACCCCGGCTCTACGTCGATGCGCTTCTGGGCACGGGGCTCACGAGCGACGTGCGCGAGCCGATTCGGGGCCTCGTGAAGTGGGTGAACGAGCGGAACGCGCCCACGGTGGCCATCGACGTGCCCACCGGGCTGCACAGCGACACCGGATCGGTGCTCGGGGTGGCGGTGCGTGCGGATCGGACGGTGACGATGGCGGCATTCAAGGTCGGGCTGTTGGTGGGGGAAGGACCCGCGCACGCCGGCGATGTCGACGTGGTGGAGATCGGCATTCCGCCGTTCGTGCTCGACCGTGTGGCGGCGCAGCCCGGCTGCGTCCGGCAGACGACCGATGAGGCCGTTCAGCGATGGTGGCCGGAGCGGGCCCGCGACGCGTACAAATACAGCGTGGGGACGGCGCTCATAGTGGGGGGCGCGCCGCAGTTTACAGGGGCCCCAACTATGGCCGCGAAGGCGGCCGTGCGCAGCGGGGCCGGATACGTAAGCTGCGCCTGTCCGGAGTCGGTGCAGTCAACGCTCGCCGGCGCGCTGACGACCGTGCCGGCCCACCCACTGCCCACCTCGGAGGGCGATGCCGTCGCGCCGGAGGCGGCGCTCGACGCGATGTGCGAGCCCCTGGAAACGGCCGACGCTGTCCTCGTGGGGCCGGGGCTAGGCCGCGCTTCGCAGACCGAGCAGTT
>PXSY01000201.1 GCA_003023125.1 Bacteroidetes bacterium QH_10_64_19 | reverse complement strand
GGGGCGCTCCATGAGGCCAACGGCGGCTACCTGATTGTGGAGGCGCGCCAACTGCTCACGCAGCCCTACGCCTGGGAGGGACTGAAGCGGGCCCTGAAGAACGGGGAGATCAAGATCGAATCGCCCGGGCAGGCGCTCGGGCTTATCCGCACCCTCACCCTGGAGCCGGAAGCCGTGCCGCTCGACGTGAAGCTCGTGGTGGTGGGCGAGCGGATGCTCTACTACCTCCTCGACGCCCTCGACCCGGACGTGGATCGCCTGTTCAAGGTGATGGCCGACTTCGACGACGAGATTGATCGGGGCGAGGAGCAGGAGTCCGCCTACGCCGATCTCATCGCCACCATCGTCGCAAAAAATGACCTTCATCCCTTCGATCGCTCGGCCGTGGCGCGGGTGTTCGAACGCAGCCTCCGGATGGTGAGCGACACCGAGAAGCTGAGTGCCCGGGTCGACGAAATTCGGGACCTGCTCGTGGAGGCGGACCACTGGGCCCAGGACGATGGGGCCGACACGGTCACGAACGACCACGTCCAGCGGGCCATCGACGCGCAAATCTACCGCGCCGACCGCCTGCGGGAGCGGGTGCAGGAGTCCATCGAGCGCGAGAAGGTCTACATCAATACCGACGGCGAAACGACCGGTCAGATCAACGGCCTGTCGTACCTGGAGGTCGGCGGCTTCAGCTTCGGCAAGCCGAACCGCATCACCGCCCGGGTGCGCCTCGGCGAGGGTAAAATCGTGGACATCGAGCGCGAAGCGGCCCTCGGGGGCCCCCTCCACTCGAAGGGCGTGCTCATCCTGTCGGGGTTCCTGGAGGGCCGATTTGCGCAACGGTACCCGCTTTCCCTCTCGGCCCGCCTCGTGTTCGAGCAGTCGTACGGCGGCATCGACGGGGACAGCGCCTCCTCGGCCGAGCTGTACGCGCTTCTTTCCGCCCTTGCAGAGGTGCCGCTGAAGCAGAACCTGGCCGTCACCGGATCGGTGAACCAGCGCGGCGTCGTGCAGCCCATCGGGGGGGTCAACGAGAAGATCGAGGGCTTCTTCGACGTCTGCGAGACCCGCGGCCTCACCGGCGACCAGGGCGTCCTCATCCCGGCCAGCAACACCGACAATCTCATGCTACGCCCAGACGTGGTCGAAGCCGTCGAGGCGGGCGATTTCCACGTCTACCCCGTGGAGACGGTCGACCAGGGCATTGAGCTGTTAACCGGCATCGAGGCCGGATCCCGGGACGAACAGGGGGCCTTTCCGGACGATACAATCAATGGTCAGGTGGAGGCCCGGCTCCACGAGTTTGCCGACCGTCGGCGCCAGTTTGCCCTGACCGACGGCCAGGCCGAAATGACCGATGAGGCGTAACTACCGACGCGTGAGACCGCTTGCAAACCAGGCGGTGCGTTCTGTGCCCGGACTGACATGGTCCTTTACCCACCGAGTGCGGAGGTTCGGGCGTCCGGGAGTGTAGCGAAAGAAACGTCCACACGCCATACTCTTGCGCGCATCCTCCGTGCATACGCGTATTCTGGAACGCCATAGGCCGAACAACTTGCGAATTTCTCCCAACCGCGGTATGCCTACCATCGAGGCCCCCTCTTCCTCCCGCCTCTTCCGCCGGATTCTGGTCGCCCTGGATGCCTCCCCGCACAGCCGCGCTGCCCTCAACATGGCCGTGCAGTTGGCAGCCGACGTGGAGGCGGAGCTGGAGGGCCTTTTCATCAAAGATGAGAACCTGCTTCGGGCCGCTCAACTTCCGTTTGCTGAGGAGGTGCGCACTCACTCGGTGTCCCCGAAACGCCTGAGTGACCGCCGCGTCCAGCGCCAGCTGCGCCACCAGGCCGAGCGGGCCGAGGCAGCGTTGCAGGATGCGACCGAACAGGCCGAGGTGCCGTACAACTTTCGCGTCGCAGAGGGACAGGTGACGCGTGAGCTGCTGCAGGCCGCCGAGGAGGCGGATCTCCTCGCGATGGGAAAAACAAGCACGCGGAGCAGCCGACGACGTCTCGGGACCACCAGCCAGGCCCTTCTGTCCGGGTGCTCCACGCCGGTGCTCGTACTGCGCCGACCGACCCGCCGCCGAGAGCCGATTCTCACGTATTACGACGGCTCGGACGCGGCACAGTCGGCCCTGCGCGTGGCGGCCCGGCTCGCGACGCGCGGCGCCACCCATCCCCTGAAGGTGTTTCTGCCCACGGCAGACGCGGACGAGATCGAGCGGCTCCGGGCGGAGGTGCAGGAGGAGTACGGAAATCACGTCGCTCAGCTTCAGGTACGTCCCCTCACCGCAGTCGAACGCGACCGCCTCGCGACACTTGCGCGGCGAGAGGGACGCGGGCTCTGTGTCCTGCCTGGCGGCTGCTCCCCCCTGTCCGAGACCCCACTCCAGCAGTTCCTCTACGAACTCGACCGGCCGCTCCTCCTGGTCCGATAGGGACGGCCCCGACCCTGCGCGATCCTTCTGCACGACCCCTACACCTTGTCCATGCCCACTGTCATTCGTCTCTCGCTGCACCCCGACGAGCACGGAAAAGTCACCCCGTTCGAGATTCTCCGGGACTTTGCCGACGTAAACAGGGGCTGGAGCTACCTGGAGGAGGATTCTCGGCACTACACCGACCTCAAGGGCGCACCCGGGCTCGCTCTCCGCCATCGCATCGAACCCTCCAAGTACGTCGACTTTGGGTTCGTGGAGGCCACCGCGGACCCGAGTACCGTAGATCTCGCCGTTCTGGATCGTCCCGACGCAGAGACGCTGCTCTCGCCCGACGAACGTGCCGATCTCATCGACACATTCCTCGATGCGATGCGCGACTACCTGAGCGAGCGGCCCGACCACGTCACTCTACGTGTGGAGCGCGACGCGACGGACCCTGCGGCTCGATAGTCGGTGCCGGGTTCCGGGACCGTCCGATAGACGCCTGAGATCGGGGACCCGTCTGAGCTGCATTCGGGCAGCGTATCGTGGCTATTCCTCTGCGCCGTCCGCCAACGCTTCGCGCTGTTCCTCCAGGCGCTGGCTCAGGACGTAGGCCTTCAAAACGTCATTGATGCGCGTCTGG
>PXSY01000200.1 GCA_003023125.1 Bacteroidetes bacterium QH_10_64_19 | reverse complement strand
GACGACCGGTTCCGCATTAACGTGGGCATCCGTCGTCGCCTCACGCCGCTGCTGGATGGCGAGCGCCGTCGCATCGAGCTCATGAATGCGCTGCTGTTTAGCCTCAAGGGCAGTCCCATCCTCTACTATGGTGACGAGATCGGGATGGGGGACGACCTCTTCCTCGGCGACCGCAACAGCGTGCGCACGCCCATGCAGTGGAGCCCCGACAAGAACGGCGGCTTCTCGCGGGCGCCACACCACAAGCTGTTCATGCCGCCGATCAACCGGGGCAAGTACAGCTACGAGTTTGTGAACGTGGAGGACGCGGAGAACGACCCCAACTCCCTGCTCCACTTCATGCGGCGCCTCATTTCGATCCGCCAGCAGCACAGGAAGGCGTTTGGACGGGGCCGCTTCGAACTGATCCCCGTCAAGAACCAGTCCATCCTTGCGTTTGTGCGCGAGTACGAGGGAGAACGCATCCTTGTGGTCGCCAATCTTTCGCGCTTTGCGCAGTCGGCGCACGTCCCCGTCCAGAGCGACCTCCAGGGCCTCGTGCCGGTCGAGCTCTTCAGCCAGTCCGCGTTCCCGCCCCTCGGCGGGGACGACTATCACCTGACCGTCGGTTCCCATCATTTTTACTGGTTCAAGCTTGTGCCCGAAGACGACGTACAACGAGACAACACGCGCCGCAGCGGACTTCAGCCCTCCGACACCGAAGCCGACGACCGGACGCACCCGGTCCTGGCAGTTGCGGAGGGCCTGCAGAACCTCCTGGTGCCGACCATGGCCCAGCACCGCGGTCCCGAACAGCTCGAATCGCTTCTACCAACGTTCATCAGCAGACAGCGCTGGTTCGGGGCCAAAGGCGATGTGATCGAGGCTGTGGAGGTGGAAGATGCGGTGCGGCTGCAGACCGATCCCGTCGCGTACCTCTCGGTGCTCAAGGTATCGCTCGAACACGAGACCTCGCTCTACACGCTGCCTCTCATGGCCGCCCCCGAGGAAAAGGCCGCCGCGCTCCTCGACGACCATCCGAGCGCCACGCTCGCCTGGCTGGAGATGGACGATTCCGACAAGCGGCGGCTCATCTACGACGCCACGGTGGATCCGGAGTTCTGGGAAACGCTCTTCCGATGGTGGCAGGCGGGCAGCCGGGGCCGCTCCCTCAAGGGAGTGTACAGCGCCGAGCCGTCCGAGGCGGCGAAGCACGACGACCCGGAGGACGTTCAGCTACTCACCGGCGAGCAGAGCAACACGTCCGCCATCATCAATGAGGACTACTTTCTCAAGCTCTACCGGCGCCTAGAGGAGGGCCCCAATCCCGAGAAAGAACTGCTGGAGCACCTCACGAGTGTCGACTTCAACTTCTCTCCCCGTCTGCACGGTACCCTTCAGTTTCGGCGCCGCCGCCGCCAGTACACCCTCGGCGTGCTCCAGGAAGCCCTCCCCGTGGACACCGACGCCTGGAGCTACGCGCTCACCAGCACCACGCGCTTTCTGGACCGGGTCGAAAACTCGCCGTTTCCGCGCGGGCAGGCCCAGACGACAGACTCGGGGCACGCCGCCCGCCACTGGGCATCGGAGCGCTTCTCGGAGGCGAGCGTACCGGTGTGGCTCGATGACGTTGCGCCGGAACTGATCTCCTTTGCGCGCACCCTCGGGGTGCGGACCGCCGAAATGCACCACGCCCTGTTCCGCGCGGAGGCCGAGGACCTGCACCCCATCGAGGCCCCGTCGGACGCCGGCGCTGAACTGGCACAGCGCCTGCGGGCCGAAATAGAGGACACCCGCACGTTCCTCGACCGCCAAGACGACCTGCCCGCTGGCGATCTCCCGCCGGACTCGGCCTGGGCCGCGGCCGAGGATCGGCTTGCCCCGCTCGACGACATCCCCGGCACCCACGACCGCATCCGCATCCACGGGGACTATCACCTCGGCCAGTTGCTGCGGGCGGAGGGCGACGTGTACATTCTGGACTTTGAAGGCGAGCCCGCCCGCCCACTCAACGAACGCCGCAAGCGCGAAAACGCCCTGCGCGACGTGGCCGGCATGATCCGCTCGCTCGAATACGCCGTCTTTGCCTCCTGGCAGGACCACACCGACACGGACCCCGACTACGAGCCCTGGGTCAACGCGCTGCTTCACTGGGCAAAGTCCATCCTCCTTGACGCCTACGCCGACACGACAGGCGACGCCACCTTCCTTCCGGAGCCCCCCGCTCGATACACCTTCCTCTGGGCATTTCTGTTCGATAAGGCCCTGTACGAAGTCCGCTATGAGATCAACCATCGCCCCGACTGGGCCTGGCTGCCGCTCCACGGCCTCCGCCGGCTCCTCGGCGAGTCAACCCTGGCCTCGACCTCGGACCCGCAGCACTCGTAACCCCCTCATGTACGTCTCGCCGGGACGCCTCAACATTTTCCGCTCAACGCGCAACGTGCCATGCCTCACCTCACCGACGACGACATCTACTATTGGAATGAAGGCACCCATACGCACAGCTACGAGCGGATGGGGGCACATCCGAACCAGCAGGGCACCTGGTTTGCCGTCTGGGCCCCCAACGCCGACCGGGTGGAGGTGACCGGCGACTTCAACGACTGGACCTTCGGCGCCGACGTGCTAGAGCGCCGCGAGGGCGGGCTCTGGGAGGGATACGTCCGCGGCGCCCAGCCGGGCGAAAAATACAAGTACCATCTCCAGGCCGACGGCGAGTGGCTGGACCGGACCGATCCCTTTGCGTTTCGGATGGAGGCGCCTGCCCAGAATACCTACGAGGGCCTCTCGGCCACCATCACCGACCTCGACACCTACACGTGGGACGACGACGACTGGATGAACAGCCGCAAGGGGCCGAGTGGGATCGACGAGCCTCTTTCCATCTACGAGGTACACCTCGGCTCCTGGCGCCACAAGGGACACGGCGAGTCGCTGGGCTACCGCGAGGTGGCCGAGCCGCTGGCCGACCACGTCGAGAACCTCGGCTTCACACACGTCGAGTTTCTCCCGCTCGCCGAACCCCCGTACTACGGCTCTTGGGGCTACCAGATTCTGGGCTACTACGCGCCCACCTTCCGCT
>PXSY01000199.1 GCA_003023125.1 Bacteroidetes bacterium QH_10_64_19 | reverse complement strand
TACGCAATCTGCTCTACCGCCGGTTCGGCAAGGAAAATGTCATCGTGCGGTCGGCTCAGCAGGAGGATGAAACCTTTAAGGCGGTCGTTCGGGCCCGTGAGGGAAGCGAGTATCTTCGAGACGACGAGTAGAGTCTGAGGCCCCGCTGCTTGTGACTGGAGGGGGCAGGATCCTCCGCGAAGCCCAGGCCGGGGGCGTCATGCGTTCCCGGCCCGAGAAGTTGTTCCGTGTCGAGTCGCGGCATCGAGGAACCGTCTTCGCCTCGCACGATGCCTTGAGTCTTTTTCCAGAGGGGATCCACTTCCAGAGGAGATCCACAAAAAACGGGATGGCGATGATCAGTCCATCGCCACCCGTTTTTACTCGTCCCACTTCTACTCGCCCACTTCGTAGATGTCGAGTCAGTCCTCGACACTGTCCATCTGGGCCTTCTGGAGCTGTCCGGAATAGTCGATGTAAATCGTCTTCTGCTCGGTCCAGAACTCGAAGGCCGCGTAGCCGCCGTCCCGCTGGCCGTTGCCGGTGCCTTTCACGCCACCGAAGGGCATGTGGGCCTCGGCGCCGATCGTGGGGCCGTTCACGTAGGTGATGCCCGCCTCAAGATCGCGCATGGCGCGGAAGCTCTTGTTGACGTCCTGCGTGTAGATGGAGGAAGACAGCCCAAACTTCGAATTGTTGGCCACCTCGACGGCTTCGTCGTAGGAGCCGACTTCGAAGGTCGCCAGCACGGGCCCGAAGATTTCCTCCTGTGCGATTGTCATGTCGGGCGTTACGTCCGTGAAGAGCGTGGGCTCATAGAAGTGTCCCCCGAGGCCGTCCACGGTGGCGGGAGAGCCGCCCAGGGTCAGCGTGGCCCCTTCCTCCTGTCCGAGTTCTACGTAGCGGTGCACCTTCTCTACCGCTGCCCGGTTGATGAGCGGGCCCACGTCCGTGCCGTCCTCGTTGCCGTCTCCGAGGACGAGCGTGTCGGCCTCGTCCTGTATCCTCTCGACGAGCTGGTCGTGAACCGCTTCGTGGCAAATGAGGCGACTCGTGGCCGTGCAGCGCTGTCCGGTGGTGCCGTAGGCGCCCCAGATGGCGCCTTCCAAGGCCAGATCGAGGTTGGCGGTGAAGCCGATGGCGTCGACCTCCGGGTGTTCCACGAGGGCCTGTCCCGCCTCGTCGGCCCCGTGCACCACGTTGATGACCCCGTCCGGAATGCCCGCGTCGATCAAGGTCTGCACGAATTGCAGTCCGCTGTTCGGAGCATCCTCGCTGGGCTTGAAGAGGATGGTGTTGCCCGCAGCCAAGGCAGGGAAAATCTTCCAGGACGGCACGGCCACTGGAAAATTCCAGGCTGTAATGATGCCGCAGACGCCAAGGGGGCGGCGAATGGCCATGTTCATCTTGTTCGGCAGCTCGCTCGGCACGGTGTTGCCGAACAGGCGCCGACCCTCGCTGGCCGCGTAGTAGGCGGTATCGATGGCCTCCTGCACGTCACCCTTCGTCTCGAAAAAGGGCTTGCCCATCTCGCGGGTCATGGAGCGGGCAATGTCTTCTTTGCGCTCCACGAGCAGGTCGCCGGAGGCCTTCAAAATCTTTCCGCGATCGGGCGCGGGTGTGTCGCTCCAGTCGTCGAAGGCGTCCCGGGCCGCCTGGGCCGCCTCGTCAACGTCGGCCGCGTCGGAGTCCGGAAAGTGCCCGATGAGGTCGTCGGGATCGGCAGGATTGCGGTTCTCGAAGGTCTGATGGGACGCAGCCTCACTCCAGCTGCCATCAATGTAGTTCTCGAACGTATCAGGCATATGAGATAGAGAGTTGTCGGGCGATAAAGAACAGAAAAGCGCTTTCTAGAAACCTAGTCGCCGCGGCGCCAAAGTACAATTGCGCGAGCCAATATCCATTCGACATCGTGGCTCTTCAACCGATGCATCGGCCATCCTGACCGGAGCTTCTCATTCCGCGAGACGAGGAACGGCTGCGCCGTGCGCACGCGACTGCGCCGGCTGGTCTGTTTCGCAGATCGGTGGGGGAAGGGCCTCGACCCGGCTAGGGAACGTTTACGCTGCGATCCGCCTCCCCCATACTTGTGTTGTCCGAACCTGCCAGGAATGGGGAAGTACGTACTCTCGCATCACTGTTCGAATCTCCTGCTGTCTCAACGTCATGGCCTCCCCTGCTACCGCGCTTGACCTCAGCTCCCACGTATCGGAGCGAGTGCAAGAGACGCCCCCGAGCGGCATTCGCCGGTTTTTCGACATCGCCGCCACGATGGATGACGTCATTTCGCTCGGCATCGGGGAGCCCGATTTCGTGTCGCCGGAGCCGGTGCTGGAGGCCGGAATCGATTCGCTGGAAAACGGCCGAACGAGCTACACGTCGAACGCCGGGATGGCGGAGCTCCGGCACCTTCTTGCCAAGGACTACAAAGAGCGATATGGGCTTTCGTACGACCCGGAGGACGAGATCATTGCGACGGTCGGATGCAGTGAGGCCATGCAACTCGCCATGCAGGCGCTCCTCGATCCCGGCGACGAGGTGCTCATCCCGGAGCCGTGCTTCGTGTCCTACGGCCCGTCGGCCCGGTTTGGCGGGGGCGAGGTGGTTCACGTGCCCACCTCCGTCGAGAACGACTTTCAGGTGACGGCCGCGGACATCGAGCCGCACCTCACTGAGCGGTCCAAAGTGCTTTTTCTGGGGTATCCCAACAATCCCACGGGAGCCGTGCTGCGCCGAGAGACCCTGCAGGAGATTTCCCAGCTCGTCGTGGACCACGACCTGATGGTCGTGTCGGACGAGATTTACGATCGGCTTATCTACGGGAGGGCCCACGAGCGCGGGCACGTCAGCGTCCCCACCGTAGAGGGACTTCGCGATCGGACGGTCCTTCTCGGTGGGTTTTCCAAGAACTACGCAATGACAGGGTGGCGGATTGGGTACGCCTGCGCCCCGGCGCCCCTGCTGCAGGCGATGCACAAGGTGCACCAGTACATGATCATGAGTGCGCCGACCATGGCCCAGGAAGGGGCCATCGCCGCGCTTCGGGAGAGTCAGGAGGCCGTGGAGGACATGCGGCAGAGCTACGATGAGCGTCGCCGCACCATCGTCCAGGGATTGAATGATGCGGGCCTCCCGACGTTTGAGCCGGAAGGAGCGTTCTACTGTTTTCCCGATGTCCGGTCGACGGGCCTCTCGTCGGAGGAGTTTGCGCAGACGCTCCTAGAAGAAGAGCAGGTGGCCTGCGTGCCCGGAACGGCCTTTGGGCCCAGTGGGGAGGGCTACGTCCGCTGCTCCTATGCGACTGGGCTTGACGACATCGAGGAAGCGCTCACTCGCATTGATCGCTTCGTTACGCGCCATCAGTGTTGAAGCCGCGCGCCCTCAGCGCTTATCTGCGCCGATCAGGGAGCAAAATCTCTCAGGGACCGAGTGTTCGCGTCACAGAAACATCCCGCTTCGGTCCCCTATTCGAAGCAACTGCGATATATTCTCTTCTCAAATCTCGGGAGGATTTACTGCCATGAAGACGTACTCGGACGAAGAATTAGAACAGCTAATCGAGCGCGTGGAGGCGCTCGGGGGCTATCTTTGACGTAGACGGTCGCCGCATGACCGTCGAGGAGCTCAACCGGGAGCGCATGGACCCGGACTTCTGGGATGATCCGGACCGGGCGCAGGAGATTGAGAAGCGGATTGCCCGGGAGAAAGAATGGATCGAGGCGTGGGAAGACGTCAAAGAACAGGCCGAAGACATTGAGACGCTCCGGCTCCTCGCGGAGGAGGAAGACGAGGACATGGGAGAGGAAATTGCTGTGGAGGCCCGGGCGCTCGAACAAAAACTCGATCGCCTCGAGCTTGAAAGCCTCCTGGACGAGCCCGACGACGAGCGGAACGCCATCGTGAATATCAATCCGGGGGCTGGGGGCACCGAAAGCCAGGATTGGGCGGAGATGCTCCTCCGCATGTACATGCGATGGGCGGAAGAAGAGGGGTTCGACACTGAACTCCTCCACCAGCAGCCCGGCGAAGAGGCGGGCATTAAGAGTGCGACGCTCAGCTTGGACGGCGAGTACGCCTACGGTCGGTTGAAAAGCGAGACGGGGGTGCACCGGCTGGTCCGCATTTCACCCTTCGACGCGGACGGGCGGCGTCACACGTCCTTTGCCAGCGTCTTTGTCTACCCGGAGGTCGACGACAGCAT
>PXSY01000198.1:715-3811 GCA_003023125.1 Bacteroidetes bacterium QH_10_64_19 | reverse complement strand
CACGCGTCGCTGACCCTCGTGCCGGCGCCGTGCGCCCCGAACGATGCGAAGACCGTCCCCGAAGACCGTCCCTACGTAAACTCGTGGTTTTGCCCGAGAGGAATGTCGCGGTCCAGTTCGTCTTCGAGGTCGCTCACAATCGCCTCAATCCGACTCCGCACAGACGTAACGGCAGGCTTGAGGGGATCAACGTCCGTAGCCTCGTCTCGGAGATCCGCTTCGATGGATTCAGCCAGTTCGAGAAGGTCGTACAGGCGAGGAAGCTGTTCCTCGTGGCGCTCGAGTTGTACCTCGCGTAGAAACCGGACGATCGTGTGGGCGAGGCGGAGAGACGCGTCGAAAAACTGGTCCCGCGTCAGGTTGAAGTCGCTCGCCGTCGATTCCAGAAACGATTTCGTCTCCCGGCTCACCACATGCGTCTTGCGGCTAACCTCGCCGGGTTGGTCGTAAGCGTTTTCCACAAACCAGCGCCGCGTGTCCTCGTCCTCGTCTTCGAGGAACGAGACCGTCAACTGGGCCGCCATTTCGGCGACTTCCTTTTGGGTCACGCCCCAGTAGTCCGACAATTGCTCCTTGGCGTCGAGGGCCTCCTCACTGAGCTTAAACTTGGTGTGGACCGACCGTTTCTCGCGGCCAGAAGGGGTCTTGCGGCCGAGATTGCTTCGGTTCGTGACGAGCTCTTCCATGGAACTATCCTCGCGTAGATGAGCCAAGTGGCTTATGGCTAAATGTAGCCACCGACGTTAGCTTAGTCAATAACGTTTGTTAGCCAATTCGTTAATTTAGCATAAAGTAATAGCGTCGGAGCCGATGGGGGTCGAGGCGCTTCCCGCTGTCTCTTGATGCGGCGGAGCCGAGGACATCCTGGAAATTGACCAGAATGAGCCGGCGTCGGTTCAGTGAGAACAAAACGTGCAATTGCTCTGGAGATTCCTCTTTTTGTTCATCGAAGTGCGCCTTTTATTGAAGTAACCCCCGCTGCTCTTCGTCGACGACTCCACACTCACTCATGCCTGCGCCGCCAACCATGCCTACACTTGCCCCCTCCATCATCGCGTCCGATTCTGGTCGGTATGCGGCCTGTGCCGACGAAGCCCTAGGAGCCGGGGTGGAATGGCTGCACGTTGACGTCATGGACGGGCACTTCGTCCCCAACATCACCATCGGCCCCGACGTGATAGAGGCCCTTCGTCCCGTGGCCGACGAGCACGGCGCACAGCTCGACGTCCACCTCATGATTGAAGAGCCGCAGCAGTACGTGGATGCCTTCGCCGCGGCTGGGGCGGACAATCTCACAGTCCACGTAGAAGCGTGCACCCATCTCCATCGGGCTGCTCAGCGGATCCGGGCCGCTGGCTGCAACGTAGGCGTCGCTTTGAATCCGGCAACCCCTCTTGGGCACCTCGATGGGATTTTGCCGTTCGTCGACCTCGTGCTCGTCATGTCGGTGAACCCCGGCTTCAGCGGGCAGAGCTACATTCCCGAGTCGACCGCGAAGGTTCAGCGGGTCCGTCGCCAACTCAATGCCCTTGGATCCAGTGCTCACCTGGAGGTCGACGGGGGGGTCGCCCCGAACAATGCCATGGAGCTCATTCGGGCTGGGGCCGACGTCCTGGTGGCGGGCAATGCTGTGTTTGGGGGCGACCAGCCGGTGGCCCAGAACATTGAGGCCCTGCGGAACGCCCTGACGCTTAAGGTGTGACCTGGAGGCTGTAGGCGCAGAGGGCCCCTGGCCCGTCTCGCCGGGAGCAGCACTCACCGAATCTGGCAGGTGCCATGGAAAATCCGCGCTCGGATTTAAAGGACATGCATGGCACCGTGTGCGTGGTCACAGGGGCCAACTCGGGCATTGGCAAGGCCACGGCGACAGGGTTGGCCCGCCTCGGGGCCCGCGTAGTGATGGTCTGTCGGAACCGGGAGCGCGGGCGAGACGCCCAGGCCGAGATTCAGGCGACGGCAGAGAGGGCCCATCCCAGCAGTGCGGATACGGTCGACCTGCAGACTGCGGACTTGGCTGTCCAGGAAGAGGTGTACCACCTTGGGGAGACGATTCGGGCCGACTACGATCGGCTCGACGTGCTCATAAACAATGCGGGCGTTTTTCTCGAGTCGCGTGAGGAGACAGTGGACGGAATCGAGGCCACCTTTGCGATCAATCACCTCGCCCCGTTTTTGCTCACGCACCTGGTCCTGCCTCGCCTCAAAGAGACCGCCGGCCGCGCGGGAGAGTCGCGCGTCATCACGGTGAGCTCCGAGGCTCATCGCGGGGCCAGTATCAACTTCGACGATCTCAGCGCCGAGGAGGGCTACAATCCCCTGCAGGCCTACGCCCAGTCGAAGCTTGCGAACATCCTTTTCACCCACGAACTTGCCCGTCGGATGCGGGACGAAGGGGTGCTTGCGAATGCTGTGCATCCCGGGGTAGTGGACACCAACCTCTGGCGCGGATCCGGCTGGATTGCGTGGATTGGTCGGCTGTTTTCCTGGCTATACAAGCATCCCGATGAGGGCGCCCGGAGTGTCGTGCACCTCGCGGCCTCTCCGGAGGTGGCGGGCGTGACTGGCCAGTACTTTAGTGAAACGGACGTCGTAAATCCCTCGTCCGAGGCGTACGACGAGAAGGTGGAGGCGCGTCTCTGGAGGAAAAGTCGGGAGTTGACGGGCCTCGCGGAGGTCACCGAGGTCGAGGAGCAAGAAGAGGAGTGAGTCCCGGCGTGGTCACGTGCGCTTGTCCACCACCGCGTCGAGGCCTTCTTCGTGGGCCGTTTCGAGTTCCTCTTTCTCGCGGCGCCAGAAGAGGAACAGGGCTGCGCCCATCACGATCGCCATCAGGGCGCTGCCGTACTGCATGACCTCAAACGCGCTGGCGGAGTACGAATTCGAGTCGGGGTTAAACTGGGCGCAGGCCAGGAAGGCCTGATCCACAACGGTGCCCACCGTGCCGTTGGAAGCCTCGACGAGGGCTGTGCGCAGGTCGCCCGGGGCGGGGTTGAGGGTCGTAAAGTAGCGGGTGATGGTGCCGGACCCGCTCAGGAATACAATCGCCGCGGGATGGGCAAATTGCTGTTCTTTATTCTCGAGGGCCTTGTACCGGAT
>PXSY01000198.1:0-709 GCA_003023125.1 Bacteroidetes bacterium QH_10_64_19 | reverse complement strand
TGCGGGTTTATGTCGACGGTCAGAACCTCAAACTGGTCGCCCGCCGTCCACGACATGCCGCTGAGCGACTCGGCGAACTTCTGTAACTGGATGCGGCACAGCTGAGGGCAGCGGTGGTAGTTCAGGGTGAGCATCACGGGCGTCGACCCGTCGAAGTACTGGCTGAGCCGGACGGACTCGCCTTGCTCGTTTGTGAATGAGAGGTCCTTGGGAATCGTCGTGTCGAGCTTCTGATCGACGCCTACGTTCTGGATCTGCTCCGGCGTGCGGTTGGCCCGCTGGGCATGGGCCTCGGGGCCGAGGAGGCCGACCCAGAGAACGGCGGCGGCCACCCCAATCCGTCCCCACTGAAAGACCCACCGGGGCCAGGGACGTGTTTCCGCAGGGCAGATACTACTCATAACATCGCCGGGTTGGGACAGGTCTGCTTTCGCACTTAAATCTGGAACCGGCCTGAAAGTTTGGAGAGAGGCGTGGGGGGTGTCACACGCTCCTCGCCCCTTTGTCTCTGCAATTTGACGGGTCGATCCCGACGGCAATCGCGGCAGGATTGATCTCCGCCCCGCCGGGCCTTATCATTTCTATGGTTTCAGGAGCTTGCAAGACCCCGCCTCATTCGGGAAGACCATTCGGGTTTTTTTTCGGTGACTCAACGTCCGCATGTCGACCCCCACCTCCGAGCTTCGGACGATCATTGAGCGGCTGCCGT
>PXSY01000197.1 GCA_003023125.1 Bacteroidetes bacterium QH_10_64_19 | reverse complement strand
GTAATCGTCGTTTTCGGGAACGAGGCGGAGAGGGTCTATCCCCGCGGATGCGGGGCTACCCCTGCGCTATTCTGTCACACAGGGGAGTATCACCTACAAGGTGTCAGGGTTGGCAGAGAACGTCAAGCGCGGCCCGGCCCCTCGCTAAGCCACTGGACGGTTATCGTTGTGCTTCCTTGGGACGTGTAAGGACGGTACCATCGTCGAATGGCCTCCGTCCTCCGCACTGCCGGAGCGCCGCCGATTTCAATGCCCTGTCGGGACACGCCTGGCTCGTCACTGCACCAAGCAGGACTGCTTCGAAGAGACATCACGTCCCTTCAGCGGCGAGCAGTGTCTCGGAGGCTGGCTCACGCAGGTTGTAGTGGTTGCTCATGCTTGCCCCATAGGCGCCCACCGTCGCCACGAGCAGCGTGTCGCCCGGCTCCGTGGGTGGCAGGCGGCGGTCGTGCCCCAGCACGTCGCCCGTCTCACAGATGGGGCCCACCACGTCCGCGGTGAGGGAGGTGGGGGCGTCGAGGCGCGTGAGGTTGACGATATTGTGGTGGGCGCCGTAGAGCGCCGGCCGAAGCAGGCTGTTCATGCCGGTGTCGAGACCTACGTACCCCACCCCGTCCTTCGACTTTGTCTGCGTGACGCGTGCAAGCAAGACGCCCGCTTCCGCCACCAGATAGCGCCCCGGCTCCATCCAGAGACTGTACTGCGGGTGCCGGTCGGCGGCCGCCGTCAGGGCCGCGTCGAGGGATGACCGGTCGATCGGTCGGGGGGCTGTCGGGCTCGACACGGCCAGCCCGCCGCCCACGTTGAGGGTATGGACGTTCGGAAACTCGCCCGCCAGGGTGGCCAGGAGATCCACGAGGTTCTCCCACGTGTGCTCGTCCGTGATGCCGCTTCCGACGTGCGCATGGAGCCCGACGACCGTGGCGCCCGCCCGATCCGCCGCCCCCCGCAGCCGCTCCAGATCCTCCGGCACGACCCCGAATTTCGACTGTGTGCCCGCCGTGCGCACCTTTTGGTGGTGCCCTCGTCCCTGCCCCGGATCCACCCGCACGAAGATCGCCTCGCCGGCAAACACGTCCGGATGCTCGGCCAGGGGCTGCACGTTGTCGACCGTCACGTGGACCTCCCGCTCGAAGGCGTCGGCGTACTCGTGGGGCGCCGCAAAGTTGGGCTGAAACAGGACCCGACCCGGGTCGAGGTCGGGGCACACCTCGAACACGCGCTCCAGCTCACCCGGCGAGACGCACTCGAACCCCAGCCCCTGTGCCTCCAGCACTTGGAGCAGGCCGGGGTGTGGATTCGCCTTGACCGCGTAAAAGGCCCGATCGACCGGCTCGAGGGCCTGGACCTCCTGGCTCCGCCGCCGAACCGTCGTCGCGTCATAGACGTAGTGGGGCGATTCCGCGTCGGCCAGATGGAGCAACTCGTCCCGGTGGGGGCGCCACCACGCGGCGGGCGACGCGCTTCCGTTCTCTTCCGCCGCCGTCAATTCCTCCCAGCGCGGCCCGAAAACGGTACTCGGGGCCTGCCGTCCGAAGAACTGGGCATGCAGCTCCCGCACCAGGCGCGGCGCCTGGTCCTCATCCACCACAAAGCTCATGTTGAGGTCGCTGGCCGCCTGGGTTACGAGGTAGACCTTCTGCTCGTCGAACACCTCGAACGCCGGGCCCAGTTCACTGAGCAGCGAGCGAATGTGATGGCCCACGAGGCTCACGATGGCACAGGGGCCGATGAGCTCCGCGTCGCAGTATCGGTTCAGGTCGTGCAGCAACCGGTCCAACACATCGGGATCGAGCGCGTTGGCCACAGGATCGAGCGTCACGGTCACGTTTGCCTCGGAGGTGGCCACCAGGTCCACCGACAGGCCGTGGTGCTTAAAAATCTGGAAGACGTCGGCCAGGAAGCCGACCTCCTGCCACATGCCCAATGTGTCCATGCTCACGGCCATGATGTCGGTTTTGGCCGAGACGGCCTTCACCTGCGGCCCGGCCTCTGATCCGTCGCCGTCCACGACCGTCCCGCCCAGCGCGGGTGCTGCGGTACTGCGGACGTGGAGGGGCACCCGGTGGCGGCGCACCGGGTCGAGACAGCGGGGATGAAGCACGCGTCCCCCCATGGTGGCGATTTCCTGCGCCTCGTCGTAGCCGAGACGGCGCAGCAGCCGGGCAGCCCCCACCTCGCGCGGATTGGCCGTGAAGAGGCCCGGCACGTCCGTCCAGATTTCGAGGCGTTCGGCCTCCAGCTTGGCCGCGAAGTGGGCCGCCGAGGTGTCCGAGCCGCCGCGGCCCAGCAGCACCGTCTCGTCGAGGGCATTGCTCGCGATGAAGCCCTGCGTGAGGTAGACCGTATCGGGGGCATCGGCGAGGTGGGCCTGGAGCACCGAGTCGGGGTGCGACGTGCAGGTGGCCGCAAGATACTGCTGACGGGGTGGGGTATGCGGCTCGTCCTGCGCCCGCAAAAACTCGCGCGCATCGAGCCACTCTACCGGCATCCCGTGGGCCGACAGGTACGCAACGCCGAGACGGGTCGACAGCAACTCGCCCGAGGCCAGCACGGCGGCCTGCTGTGCGGGCGAAGGGCTGCCAGTCTCCCGGATCTCGTCTACCCGCCGGTTCAGCCGCTCGAACCCGTCGGCCAGCGCTTCGTCCGGGTCGACGCCCATCTCCTGCGCGAGCGCCCGATGCCGGTCCCGAATGGTTCCGAGCGTAGAGGCCGGGTCGCCATGTTCGGTGCCGGACAACTGGTGACACAGCGCTTCGAGTTGGTCCGAGATGCCCTTCACGGCCGAACAGACAAGAAACGGATGCCGTCCTTCCGCACGATGCGTGCGCACCGCCTCGGCAATCGTGTCCCAGCGGGCCCGGCTCGATACGCTCGTGCCTCCGAATTTGCACACCACCCAGGGAGGAGTCGGCTCCGACATCGTATTCGTCTGGTCTGTCTGAAAGGAAACAGGAAAGTCCGGCACAACATCGGGAGGAGGGCGGGCAGTGGCAAGAGGGCCAAGGGGCCTCTCACGACAACGACACATTGAGGGTGCGCTACGGGCCAAGTGTAACGTCCTCATGCCAAGCGCGTCGCACGTCTGCGAGATGAAGCCACCGG